>CAZPHG010000047.1:0-6299 GCA_964586585.1 uncultured bacterium
TATGAATAATTTTTTTATAATATGCAAATAAAAAGGGAGGTTATACTTACAATTTGTCAACTTAACAAAAAAAATATGAACAATATCCCATCTTCAATAAAAGATAATCATAAGCGAGGTTCCATCGGGGACTTTTTAAAACAGCAAATTGAAGAAGGGAGTGAACTTTCTATTGTATCGGCATATTTTACAATTTACGCGTATCAACAGTTAAAAAATAATTTAGATAATATTAAATCACTTAATTTTTTGTTTGGCGAACCCACCTTTATTAAATCTATTGACCCTTCAAAAACAGATAAAAAAGAATTTAAAATTGAAGATGACAAATTAGTTATTCCGCTTGAAAAAAGGTTGCAGCAAAAATCTGTTGCTAAAGAATGCAGCAATTGGATAAAAAGCAGAGTTAATATTAAGTCAATGGTCAAACCTAATTTTCTTCACGGTAAAATGTATCACATAAAAAGCAATAATGGTGTTCAAAAAGCAATACTTGGAAGTTCTAATTTTACTGTTAATGGTCTTGGATTAGGTGGAAGTCCGAATATTGAGTTAAATATGGAAGTAACGGATGACAGAGACAGGATAGATCTGTTAAATTGGTTTGAAGAGATTTGGAACGACAAGACGGGTTTGGTGGAAGATGTTAAGGAAGAGGTATTAAAATACATTGAACAACTTTATGTTGAAAATGACCCTGAGTTTATTTATTTTAAGACGCTTTATCATCTTTTTGATAAGTATTTATCAGAACAGAAAAAAGGTGGTTTTCTTGATGAAAATATAGGGTTTTTTGAAACAAAAGTCTGGGATATGCTGTATGAGTTTCAAAAAGATGCTGTCCGGGGCGGTATAAATAAAATTCTTAAACATAACGGCTGTGTGTTTGCCGACAGTGTCGGGCTTGGTAAAACTTTTGAAGCATTAGCGGTTATAAAATATTTTGAACTGCTCAATTATAAAGTTCTTGTATTATGCCCAAAAAAATTAAGCGATAACTGGACTATTTATCAGGCGCAAAATAACAGTTTGTTAAATCCATTGATCGATGACAGATTAAGTTATACTGTTCTCAGTCATACGGATTTAAGCAGAGAATCCGGTTATTCCGGCAATATTAACCTCGGACAAATTAACTGGGGTAATTATGATCTTGTAGTAATAGATGAATCCCATAATTTCAGAAACAATAAAAAAGGAAAATACGATGAAGATGGAAATTTAATAAGGAAAAGCAGATATGAAAAGTTGATGGATGATATTATAAATTCCGGAGTTAAGACAAAAGTTTTATTACTATCAGCGACTCCTGTTAATAATAATCTGAAAGATTTAAGAAACCAGATTTATTTTATTTCAGGCGGAAAAGATGATGCATTTTATGATAAAGCAGGGATAAAAAATATTGCCCAGACAATGAAAAATGCGCAGACCGTATTTACACATTGGGCAGATTACAAAAAAAATCCAAGACGGAATGTAAAAAATCTTCTTGAACGACTTGATTCATCTTTTTTTAAACTTCTTGATGAACTTACAATTGCCCGTTCCAGAAAACACATAAAAACATATTATAAAGATGAGATGAAGCGTATAGGGGCATTTCCGGAAAGAGTTCCTGTAATTTCAAAAGCGCCGGATATTGATATGAAAAATGAATTCCAATCTTATGACAAAATAAATAAAGAGATAATGACTTATAAACTTTCTTTGTTTAATCCTGCTTTTTATGTAAAAGATGAGTGGAAAAGTTATTATGAAGAAAAAGCCAGAGGGGCAGTTGTTGCTTTTTCACAGGATACAAGAGAGCATTTTCTTATTGGAATGATGAAGATAAATTTTCTTAAACGACTTGAAAGTTCAATAGAGTCCTTTGGTATCTCTATGGAAAGAACAATAAATAAGATTAGCGAGTTAGAAAAACGAATAAATGAGCATGAAGAGGCAGTGCTTATAGAAGCGCCTGAAATGTATGATGAAGATGACACAGAACTTAATGATGCAAACAGTATTGGTAAAAAATTAAAATATAATCTTGCGCATTTAGATTTGAAACTTTGGTTAAAAGATTTAAAAAGTGATAAAGATGCATTAATAGGACTTAAAACAGCGGCAAAAGCAGTAACGCCTGACAGAGATAATAAACTATCAGTATTAAAAAAGTTGATAAAAGAAAAAATAGATCAGCCGATAAATAATGGAAATAAAAAAGTGATTATCTTTACTGCTTTTACGGACACGGCAAATTATCTATATGAAAATCTTACTAAATTTGCAGAGGAAGATTTGAAAGTCCATATAGCCCTTGTTGTTGGCAGCGGTAAAAACAAAACAACACTTGGAAAAAATAGATTTGACCATATTTTAACTAATTTCTCGCCAATCTCAAAAAACAGAGATAAAATAAAAGAGATGCCGCAAGAAGAAGAGATTGATATTTTGATTGCCACTGATTGTATTTCCGAAGGTCAAAACCTACAGGATTGCGATTATCTTGTAAACTATGATATTCACTGGAATCCGGTAAGGATTATACAAAGATTTGGACGAATTGACCGACTTGGCAGCAGAAACAAGAAAATTCAGCTTGTAAATTTCTGGCCAACCGATGACCTGAATAAGTATATTAATCTAAAAGATAGAGTAGAAGCAAGAATGGCTCTTGTTGATATTGCCGCAACAGGTGAAGAAAATCTGCTTGAATCAGATAAAATACAGGATTTGATAGAAGATGATTTAAAATTCAGAAACAGACAGCTTAAAAAATTAAAAGAAGAAGTATTGGATTTAGAAGAATTAGATGAGAATATTTCACTGAGCGAATTTACTCTTGATGATTTCAGAATAGAACTTTCTAACTACATAGAAAAGAATAAAAAAAAACTTGAGGATGCTCCGTTTGGACTTTATGCGGTAGTGCCGCCACCAGCCGGTAACGACATAAGCGAGAGTGCTAAAAATATTATAAAACCCGGAGTTATATACTGCCTGAGACAAAAAGGTGATACAGAAGGGAATGAAGCAGTAAATCCGTTATCACCATATTTTTTGGTTTATATCAGGGAAGACGGCACAGTTCGTTTCAATTATACACATGTCAAGCAGATATTAGAGATATTTAAACTGCTAAGCAGCGGAGTTGATACTCCTTATGAAGAGTTATGCGATATTTTTAATAGTGAAACCGATAACGGTTCCGATATGAATAAATACAACAAACTATTAAAAACCGCTATCAGTGAAATAAATTCTGTATTTAAAAAACGGGCAAATATAAAACTAACCAGAGACAGAGATGCTTTACTTATTCCTAAAGAAAAACAAGTTGAAAAAAGTGAACATTTTGAACTTATAACATGGCTGATAATTATATAAAACAAAAAATACAAGACGCAATAAACGCTTTTAAGAGTGCTCATTTTTTTGATAACAGTATCAATCTTTTTAATACGCTTGGATATAACACCAACAGACAAAACCGGCTTGCTCATCCGACATACGAAGAATTTTACAATAACTTTTTAGACGGAAATCCCAATATTTCTAATATTGAAAAATTTAAGCAGAAAGCAATAACAGATGAATGGAAAAATATAGAACTGCTCTTTCAGCTTACAGAATCAGAAATGAGTGAACAGGAAAGTTTATTTGGGACAGACAAAGTGAACAATACCATTAGTAAATCATACTTATTTTTTGCCATTGATTTGAAAGAATTTGAATATAGCCGAACAAAACTTGCCGATATTACACGGCAGATAAACAAAGTTTTTCTTATGCCGGTGCTCGTACTTTTTAAGTATGGTGAAAATTTAACGCTTTCTGTTATAAAAAGGCGACTGCATAAAAAAGATGAAAGCCGTGATGTGCTTAAAAAAATAACCCTTATCAAAGATATAAATATCAATAACCCACACCGTGCGCATATTGATATACTCACGGAGTTAAGTTACGAAGAAATAAAAAAAAACAATATCATAACAAATTTTGAGGAACTTTATAATGCATGGCAGAAAACTCTTGATTTGAAGAAACTTAATGAGAAATTTTATCAAGAAGTATCAACCTGGTATTACTATGCTTTAAATACTATCAAACTTCCGATAAAACCGGAATTTTATAAAGATGATAAAGAAAATGTTAAACATTTTTCTGTCAGGCTCATAAGCCGTCTTCTTTTTAGCTGGTTCTTAAAAGAAATGGGGTTGATAGATAAAAGGCTTTTAGAAGTTGAATTAGAAAAAATTGAAGTATTATTTAAAACTCATCGCGAGAATAAAATTTTTCTGAAACAAAACAGTTATTACCGAACAATTCTCCAAAACATCTTTTTTGCTTCTCTTAATACTCAGCAAAAAGAAAGAAAATCTTTTTATTATGAGAAACAACTTTCTATTGAAATAGATATTTTTAAAAAAATCCCTTATTTAAACGGCGGGTTATTTGAAAAGTTGGAAGAAGATAACTGCAATGACAGAATTGAGGATAACAAAATTAAAATCCCTAATGAACTTTTTTATGCAGAAGAGATAAAAGTAAAAGTCGACAAAAAAGAGAGAAAAACAAAAGGACTCAATAGGATATTTGAACAATACAAATTCACAGTGGATGAAAACACCTCTTTTGAAGAAGAAGTAGCCCTTGACCCCGAGCTTCTGGGATTGATATTTGAAAACTTATTAGCAGAACTTGATCCGAACGATAATATTTCAAAAACAGCCAAAAGGGCAACCGGTTCGTATTATACCCCAAGAAAAATAATCGATTACATGGTAAATGAATCGCTACTTCGCTACTTTAAAAATTTCTTTTTAAAGATTAAGGCAAATACAAAAGAACTTCAAACGCTTGTCTATTATGAAAAATGTGTAAACGCTGATATTGCTTTTAAAAAGAATATTATTCAGGCAATAGATGAAATAAAGGTTTTAGATCCTGCCTGCGGTTCAGGCGCTTTCCCAATGGGTATGCTGCATAAATTGGTACGAATATTAAATGTAGTTGACTATAATAATCAGCTATGGATTGAGAAACAGATAAACCGCTTACCAATAGAACTGAGAGAGCAAACGAAAAAAGACTTTGTCAGGCATGAATTTAATTATGCCCGAAAATTAGGGATAATAAGAAACAGCATTTACAGTATTGATATTCAGCCAATGGCTGTAATGATATCCAAGTTAAGATTTTTTATATCTCTGCTTATAGAGCAGGATATTGACTTGGCAGATGCAAAGCATAATTATCATATATCACCGCTTCCGAATCTGGAAACCAAAATTATTTGTGCTAATAGTTTGAAGGATACTCAACAAGAACTTTTTACTGGAAAAGCAATTGATGAATTTATAGAAGCGAGAGAAAAGTATTATCAGAATAATAATCTAACAATTGAACAAATAAATGACTTGTTAAAAACTATTACTGATGCATTAAACTTGGGTTTTCCTAATTTTGCACAGGAAATAACAGGGATAAAAATAAAAGACAAAGTAAGTAAAAAAATAATAAATATAAAATATCTTAAAGAATGGTTTAAACATGGAAATATTTCCGCCCCGTTTTTTAATATGGATATTTTTTATCCTGAACTAAAAGGAAACGGATTTGATATTGTAATAGGCAATCCTCCTTATGGCGGAGATAAAATCTCAGATAATGTAAAGAAAAATCTTGATTTGGGAAGTAAAGACCCTTACGGAGCTTTTATCGCGCGGTTTTTAGGTAATGGAAGAGGAAAATCAACTCCTCTAAAAACCAACGGAATTCTCTTATACATTGTGAGTGATACTTTTATGACAATCAAAAGTCATCTGCAATTAAGAAAGCAGATGGCGAGAAACTATATACATAAAATGATACGGGTACATCCGGATACCTTTAAAGCAACTGTTAACACTGCTATTATTTTATGCGAAAAAAAAACCGTTAAAGATGTTTTTGAAAAATCAATTGAAGATACACACAAATGTATAATGGCTGACTTTACTACTGTAAGCATACACGATAATCACGACAGATTTCTGGAACTGCTCTACCATACCACCGAAGCGGAAATAACGGATGACATTGAAACCGAAGGTGAAAACCTGCCGGTTTTAAGAATGAATGGCGACAACTGGACAAGTGAAAGCAGTGAGGAATATGCTATTTATACCTATTCACAAAATTTGATTAACACCAACAGTAATTTGCCATTTTTTGTGGCAAGTCCCAATCTGTTTGCTTTTATGAATGATAATAATGACAAGAGTAATCAAGTTAAAGTAGAAACAAAAGATATTAAAGGGAAACTGGTT
>CAZPHG010000048.1:0-6123 GCA_964586585.1 uncultured bacterium
ACATAAAACTTTCGCAATCAAAGATGGCGGCACGGAAATATATGAGCCGAACGCTATTAATATCTTTGGTTTGAGTTTTTTTAATAAAAAATACGATTCAAATAATCCTTTAAATATTTTGACAATAAACTTTATGAGCTGCCAGAATTTTTTACGAGGAAAAGGTGCGGAAGTTATTGAATAAGATTGGTATCCTTTTTCTGAGATAACTTTTGCCGCAAGCGGTCTTTTATCAATAACAAAACCTATTTTTGATAATGGATTTTTTTCAATAATTTTTTGAGCAAGCGCTATTCCCGGATATATATGACCACCGGTTCCTCCGACTATTATAATAATTTCTTTCTTCATTTTATTCGCATCAATCTTTCTTTTTTTGAACTCGTTATTTCTTTTGATATATTCAATATTATTCCTGCGGCAAACATATTAAATATAAGCGAAGAACCTCCAAAACTCACAAAAGGAAGCGGCAATCCTTTTGTAGGAAGACATCCAGTAACAACTCCTATATTAATAATTGCGGATATAGAAATCAATAATGTAAGCCCACCAGCCATCATATAAGCAAGATAGTTATCGGATTTAAACGCAGTTCTTATCCCGCGCCAGCTAAAAACAGCAAAAAGAAAAAGCACACCCATCGTTCCTATAAATCCTAATTCCTGTCCTATAATAGCATAAATAAAATCAGTATGAACTTCCGGTATAAAAAATAGTTTATGAATACCTTCACCTAATCCTGTTCCCCAAAAACCTCCGTCACCGATAGCCGTTATACTTTGTATAAGTTGAAATCCGGCTCCGTGAGCATCTTCAAAAGGATTAAGAAACGAAAGGACTCGTTGTTTTCTGTATCCATAAGCAAAAACAGCATACAAAACAGCAGGTATGCCTGCAACTAATCCGATAAAAAGATATTTAATGTTTATCCCGCCTATAAACAGCATTCCCGCTATAACCAGTAAAATAATAACAGAAGTCCCGAAATCAGGCTGCTTATATATCAGCAATACACTGAATATTACTAAAATTGCAGAAGGAATCAACTTTTTAGAAAGAACTTTGTCTTTTGAAAATTTTTTATTCAATACACTTGCAGCAAATATTACTATTACAATTTCTGCTAATTCCGACGGCTGAAAGCCAATTCCTCTAAATCTTAACCACCTTCTTGCGCCGCCGACAGAATGCCCTATGGAAGAAATGAGAACCATTAAAAGTAATATAATGATAATAAAAAGGAATGGCGTAGATAATTTTGCCCATATTTGATAGTTTATTTTTAACCCAACCATAAGAGCCACTATACCTATTATGACCCAGAGCAGTTGTCTAAAAACAAAAAAATAAATATCATTAAATTTTTCACCTGCAATAATTGCAGATGAACTGAATACCATTATTACGCCTATCATAACAAGCATACTAACAGTAATTAAAAGAATTTTATCGTATTCCTTCACCGAATTCTGCATTTTTTAAAAACCCTATGTTCCACTGTAACCGCAGATTTTACATCTGCGCCAATAAAAACGCCGATTAAAATCGACGGCTACAAAGAATGCTCCGCTGTAATCGCAGATTTTATATCTGCGCCATCGAGATTCTTCGGGCTTTGCCCTCAGAATGACAACTCCGTTGTCATCTTAATTTTAATGTTGTAAGCGCCGTTAGCGAAAGAATTATCGCTATTATCCAGAATCTCATAACAACTTGCGGCTCGCTCCATCCCTTTAACTCAAAATGATGATGCAGCGGTGCCATTTTAAATACTCTTTTTCCTGTCAGCTTGTAATATGACACTTGTATAATTACAGAAACTATTTCAATTAAAAAAATGCCGCCGACTATAACTAACAAAATTTCCTGTTTTATAATTATTGCGATTATACCTATTACGCCACCCATAAAGAGTGAAGCGGTATCCCCCATAAAAACCTTTGCCGGAAATATATTAAACCATAAAAATCCAAGTCCTGCGCCGGCAAGAGCGGTAAGATAAATACTTAATTCACCTGCACCTCGGACAAAAGGAAGAAAAAGATACGCACTGAACTTAGCGTGGCCCGCTACATAAGCTAAAATTGCATAAGTAATTGAGGCGAATATTATACCGCCTATAGCAAGTCCATCTAACCCATCGGTAATATTGACGGCATTTGAAGTAGCTATCACTGTTATTATAACAAACAGTATGTAAAAAGAACCTAAATAAATAAAAACATATTTAAAAAACGGAAGTGCTATAGAGTGCGCCTGTAATTCAAAGGACGGATTAAAATAAAAATAAATAGCAAGAAAAATACCTAAAGTCAGCTGCCAGCAGAGTTTAAAAGCCGGCGTAGAGCCATGTTTCGCACCTTTCGTTGAAGAAAGATAATCATCAATAAATCCAAGAAGTCCAAGCCAAAGAGTACTTGCTAAAACTAATATTATATAGATATTACTTAGACGAGCCCATAATAACACTGAAACCACAAGAGATATTAAAATTATGATTCCTCCCATTGTGGGAGTTCCGCTCTTTTTAAAATGTGATTTCGGACCGTCATCTCTTATCGCCTGCAGTTTATTTTTCTTTTTAAGAAATCGTATGATTGCCGGCGCCACTAAAAAATTTATAAGAAGCGCTGTTATAAATGCGCCAGCCGCCCGAAAAGTTATATACCTTATAACATTGAACGGAAAAAATATTTCTCTTAAAGGAAAAAGCAAATAATATAACATATAAATTACCTCATTTCGCTTATGGGTTGTAAATGTAAACCTTATTCATTTACAACCCCTTACAGATGCAGTCATCTTTATATTTAAATAATTCATAACCGCTTTAGAAATAGAAGCAAAGACAGGCGCCGCTACACGGCCTCCCCAGACAAGCGATTCATCCGGTTCGTCAAATATTACAATTATTGATAATTTAGGGTCATCCGCAGGAAGGAATCCGCCAAACAGAGCAATATATTCACCCTCAGCATATCTTAAAGTTTCTAAATCAAACTTCTGAGCCGTGCCGGTCTTTCCTGCAACTAAATGACCTTTCACTTTTGCTTTAGTTCCTGTACCTCTTTCAACAACATCTACTAAAATATCCGATAATTTTTTCGCAGTCCTTTTACTTATAACTCTTCTTATCGGCAATGAATCAAAAACAGTAATTTTTTCATCCGACTTTATTTTTTTAATTATCCTTGGCTCATACAGCACTCCGCCATTTGCGATTGCTGAGAATGCGCCTACAAGCTGAACAGCGGTAACAGCTATCTCTTGCCCGAATGAGATTCTTGAAAGACTTGTACCTGACCATCTATCAGGTTTTCTCAAAATCCCCCTAACTTCTCCAGGTAATCTTATTCCGCTGAAATTCCCGAATCCAAAATCTCTTGCATATTTATACAGTTTTTTTTTACCGAGTCGGGCGCCGATTTTTGCAAAAGCAATGTTTGAAGAATAAATAAGAGCATCCTCAAAAGTCAAAAAATCATGCGGGTTTTCATCTCTTATGGGAAATCCGCCTACTACATATACTCCTCCTTCGCCATCAATTTTTTCACCTTCATACATTACTCCCTCTTCTATAGCTGCCGCTGCTGTAATAACTTTAAAAGTTGATCCCGGTTCAAAAATTTGTGAAACTTCCATAATTTTTAAATCATTTAAATTCGCAGGAATACTACAATTATTATCAAAAGATGGATAAGACGCCATCGCTAATATCTCTCCATTAAAAGGATTTTGTATGATTGCAGAAGCTCTGCGTGGTTTAAATTTTTTGAAACCTTTTGCAAGTTCCCTCTCTAAAATATACTGAATATTAGAATCTATTGTTAAATATATTTTTGCGGAGGAATCTTTTTCTATTTCATCGCCTATAGTAGGAATATAAATAATATTTCCACGGGCATCTCTTATAAAATTTTCCTTTTCCATTGAAGCAACACTTTTTAATTGTCTGTCAAAATTAAATTCAATTCCCGAAAGTCCCTGATTATCCACACCTACTATTCCTATTATGCGGGAAGCTATAGGAGACTGCGGGTAAAACCGATGATTTCCTCTTTTTATAATTAATCCATTTTGTCTATGTTTTTGCAGATTTTTTATCTTTGCAGGATTTACATTGCGGGCAAGCCAGAAAAATCTTCGATCTCTTCTTAATTTATTGTTTAAAATCTTTTTATCCAAACCAAGAGATTCTGAAATATCTTTTTTTAATTTTGCAGTAATTTTACTAATAGAAGGATTAATTCCTATTGAATATGTGTGCCTGTTCATTGCAAGCAGGCGCCCATATCTATCAAGAATATTGCCTCGTCTTGGCGATATTCTTTTAAGCGGCGGGGTATATTTTATTGAGGTAATCCTATCAAATTTACTATGTCTTAGTATTTGTAGTTGAAAAAGCCGCGCTGCAAGCCCGATATATAATAAACCCAACATTAAAATTAAAATTATAATACGATACTTTGATTTCATTTTTATTTAGCGCTCGCAGACAAAGGAGAAATAATTTCTTTTATATATTTTACCCAAGCGTTTGGAATTCTATCTTTTTTTAAAAATTGGGCGGAATCAACTTTTAAAATTCTTCTCGATTTATAATCAGGTATTTTCATATTAAATAATTTTTTTGATTTGTAATCAATCTTAAAAAGTGAACCTTTCAAATGTAATTTCTGTATTAATTGCTGATTTTTTATTTCTTCTATGCGAATTTGTTCGTTTAATTTAGTTACCCGGTAACCCATTTTGAAGATTGAAATTTGCTGCCATGTTATAAAAAACAGAAATATAAAAATTCCGGATAATATTAAAATATATTTTTTTATTTCCTTCATTTAATTAACACTACTCAGTCACTCACTCCTCCTGGCTTATGCCAGCGTTCGCTCCTTAAAGAACTCAGTCACTCACTCCTCCTGGCTTATGCCAGCGTTCGCTCCTTCCACCTCTACACTTTCCGCTACTTCACAGCCTCTTAAATGTGCGCTTCTTGCAGAAGGATTTTCTGTTATTTCTCTTTCGGACGGCTTTAACGGAAAATCTGAAAAAATTTTGAGCAGGGGTCTTCTGCTCTCGACACCGCATTTGCAAACAGGAAAATTATGAGGACAGAGACACTGCCCTGAATATTTCCTGAAAATTTCTTTTACTATTTTATCTTCCAAAGAATGATATGTTAAGACAGCAAATCTGCCGCCTTTCTTTATTATTTTTAGGCATTCTTCTACACCTTTATTCACATCTTCAAGTTCATTATTTATATAAATCCTTATTGCCTGAAAGGTTTTTGTGGCAGGATTGATTTTTTTGTATATTGCACTTTTATTTTTTTTAAATTTAGCGGTGCGAACAAGCGACGAAAGTTCAAAAGTAGTATGAATTTTTTTTATGCATCTTTGCAGGATTATTTTCGCAGCTATTTGTTTAGCATCTTTTTCTTCACCGAATTTTTTCAGCACATTTCTTATTTCATCTTCAGCGGCTGAATTAAGCCACTCATAAGCAATTCTTCTTCCATCTTTATTAAATCTCATATCTAATTTTTCATCTTTCAGAAAAGTAAATCCTCTGCCGCTATATTCAATCTGTCTTCTTGAAAATCCAAGATCTAATAAAACAGCATCTACAAATTTATACCCTGCTTGTTTTATAATATTTTTAACATTAACATATGAATCACAAAACAATTTATAATTTATATCAAAAACGGACAGCATTTTTTTCGCTATTTTCAAATTATCCCTATCCTTATCTATGCCGATTAAAAATCCGCCCGGTTGTAATTTTTTTGCTATTAGAGCCGCGTGCCCCCCTTCTCCTATGGTTCCGTCAACAATGATACTGCCACCTGCCGGCCTTAAAAATTCAATAATTTCGTCAGTCATTACCGGTTTATGATACACTCTAGAATTTTTCAACTTTTATAAATTAAATTCCACTATATTTTCAGCAATATTTTCATAATTTTTTTGCGCTTCCGACGAATAAGTATTCCACTTTTCAGGCTCCCATATTTCTAATCTGTTTATCATTCCTATAATCAGACAGGAGCGCGAAAGATTCGAGTATTCAATTAATATATTGGGAATAAGAATTCTACCTTGCTTATCTATAGAC
>CAZPHG010000049.1:0-2455 GCA_964586585.1 uncultured bacterium
TTGCTGTTATTAAAACTTTTTCAAGAGCGTCGGGCGTGTGAGCGTAATCAATAACAACCTTAAACGGCTGCCCGTAATTCAGCATCTCAAACCTGCCCGGCACATTTTTTAACTTCGAAATACCGGCGTGTATTTGTTCAAACGGTATTCCTTCGGTTATTGCGATACCTATAGCGGCAAGAGCATTATATACATTGTGTTTTCCGAGCATCTTTTGCTCAAATGTTTCGGTTCCCCATTTTGCAATAACATCAAACTGCATTCCTTTATTATTATATTTTATATTACAGCCCCTTATATCCGCTTCCTTATCTATTGCGTAGCTTAAAATATCGGCGGTAGTATTTTTAACAATCATTTCAGAATAAGGACAGTCGTAATTTATAACTGCTTTTTTAGGCGGTCCGCCAAGCAGTTTAAATAATTTCGCTACCGCTTTATTATAATTATCCATAGTTATATGAAAATCCAAATGGTCTATGCTTAAATTGTTAAACACAGCGGCATTAAACTCGCACCCTGAAACTCTATTAAGTTCTAAAGAATGAGAAGTAACTTCCATAACAACAGAATCAAATTTCTTTTCAACTAATTTAGATAACATCATCTGCAGTTCCAAAGAAGAAGGCGTTGTCAGCGGGGCTGGAATAATTTCATCCCCTAACTGATAATCAATTGTGCCGAAAACTGCTGTTTTTCTACCTGCCTCTTCAAAAATTTTCTTTAGCATATAAGTAATCGTTGTCTTTCCGTTAGTTCCTGAAATGCCGAATAGCCGCAATTTTTTTGATGGTTCGCCGTAAAATTTAGAAGCTAAAATGCTGAGTGCATATCTGGTATCAGACACTTTAATAACAGCAATATTTTGATGTAGATGAATATCTTTTTCTACTATTAAAACTTCCGCACCTTTTGATATTGCTTTTTGGGCAAACTTATGCCCGTCGGATATAAAGCCGTCTATACAGACAAATAAAAATTCATTTTCTACTTTATCCGAATGACAGGCAATTCCTTTAATTTCAATATCCAAACTGCCTTTATATTGTAGGATGCTTAAATCTTCAACAAGTTCTTTTAAAATCATTTTATTTTCTCGCTATTAAAGCCGCCGCTGCTGCTGCGCCGAACCCATTATCAATATTGACAACAACCAACCCGGGAGAACAGGACTGAAGCATTGTTAAAAGCGGCGCAATACCGCCCGCTCCTACTCCATATCCAACAGAAGTCGGCACTCCTATAACAGGAAGATTAACCATCCCTTTTACTGTAATCGGAAGAACCGCATCCATACCTGCTGCAACTATAATTACACTTACTTTTTTTAAAAGCATTTCTTCTAACGGTTCAAACACCCGATGAACTCCGGCAATCCCTACATCATAAGCATATATAACCTTACAGCCAAATTCCTTTAATATGACCCTCGCTTCTTCCGCGACAGGAAGATCGGAGGTGCCTGCAGCAATTAATCCGACTATTCCGCCTGTCTTTTTTATCTTATACCCCTTTTTTTTTACTGTAATTATGCGGGCATCACGATATTCTTTAACGGTAAATTCAGTTCCTATACTTTCTTTTATTTTCTTAATAAGTTTTTTATTTACGCGTGTAACTATTGCTCTACCGCGTTCTTTTGCCATTTCTTTTATAATTTTAACCGCCCAAGATGATTTCTTTCCCTCGGCAAAAACAACTTCTGGAATCCCGATTCTTTCCTCGCGATGAATATCAAGCCGCGCTAATTGAGCAACAAATTTAAGTTTCATAGTATCGGAAAAATTCTTTTTTAATAAAGATTCCGCTGTTTTTAGAGTAATTTCTCCTGATTTAAGTTTTTTTAATATTTTTTCCATATATCTTTACTTCATCTTTAAAAACTCTGCCGCGATGAATAAAACTTTCAAACATATCAAAACTGGCGCAACCGGGTGAAAGCAATACTATTCCTGATAGTTTAGCCAAATTAAAAGATATATCAACTGCTTCTTTCATATTGGCCGCCCTTTTCATATTGACAACTCCTTTAAGTTGTTTACTGATTAACTCTGCTGCTTCTCCTATTAAAACTATATGCTTTACTTTGTTTTTCACAGCATCTTTTAAAAGAGAAAAATCGCCCCCCTTATATTTTCCACCCATTATAAGAACAATATTATCTGTTAAGTCAAGCCCCTCTATTGCTTTTAAGACAGAATCAACATTGGTCGCTTTTGAATCATTGATAAAATCTACTCCGCAAAATCTATCCGTCCACTCCATTCTATGTTCCAAGCCCTGAAAACTTTTTAAACCCTCCCGTATAAGATTTCTATCTATTCCCTCTAATATGAGTGGAAGAGTCCCCGCAAGCGCATTTGATCTATTGTGATGTCCGAGAAGATGAAAATCAGAAACTTTAAAAAATAAATTCTCGTCAGCTTCACTGCGGAATATAAAATTATTATCTTTA
>CAZPHG010000049.1:2481-6107 GCA_964586585.1 uncultured bacterium
CAGATGATTTAAGAGAAAACCAGTATAAAGAACCATTTACTGATGAAAAACTCTTGCGGGTTATTTTATCGTCAAAATTTAAAATGACTTTTTCGTTGGCTGTAATATTTTTGAATATCTCTTTTCTTGTCTGAATATAGTTATCCATTGTCCCATACCTATCAAGATGGTCTTCGGTTATATTTGTTAAAATAATATAATCAGGCTTAAAAGTTTTGATAATTTCTAACTGAAAACAGGAAACTTCCACAACAGCATATTCATTTGTTTTTATATCTTCTGCTTTGCTTATAAAAGGAGTGCCTATATTTCCCAAAAGAAAACTCTTTTTTTTAGCGGCTAAAAGAAGATGATTGACAAGAGTAGCTGTCGTAGATTTTCCGTTTGTTCCTGTTATACAGATAAGTTTTCCCTTAAAAAACCTGTATGCTAATTCAATTTCAGAGATAACTTCGCTTTTTAGTTGTTTGAATTCGGGATAATCAAAAACGCTGACACCTGGACTCATTATAACAATCTGCGATTTGGCAATTTCATTAAAATCAAAAGACCCGAAATTAAATCGGACGCCTTTTTTATAAAGAGCATCTGGGATTTCAAATTCTCTTTTATCTTTTTCATCAAATACAGTAATATTCGCCTTTTTCCGCAGTAGAAAATCAACTACTGCTCTTCCTGTTTTTCCAAATCCTATTACTGCAATCTGTTTATTTTTTAAATTCATTTTTTGCATCATTAGTCAAGCAATATTTTTGTAGGCGGCTGTTGGGGTTTTTAGAAATGGTATATTCTATCAAATTCATATTCAGCATCTTTTTAACCTCTCCGCCACCCTCAAACTATCCGTCACAAAATATTCCATCTCAACCTCCATTTTTTAACAACTACTCCTTTTTAAAAATCAGAACACCGTCCCCGTTTTACGTTTTAAGATAAATTCGCCTTCATCTTTTTACCCTTTACCGTTAATCGATATTTTTGTTTACTGCTTTGCGGCTTGTCCTGAATGGTCATTTCTATAATGCCAAGTTTTATCGCTGGGCGCAAATAAAGTAATCTAAAGTTTTTCTCCGCCTTTAGCCCCAACTTTTTTTGCAATGACTGCCTGTCTGTATCCCCCTTAAATACAAATAATAAACGCCGAACTTCGGGTGTGGCTTCGGGTGTGGCTTCGGGTGTGGCTTCGGGTGTGACTTGCGGGATCGCTTGATTTAATAATTCTTTCAAATCAATAAATTTTGGGTGAATCGGCAACTCAACCACAAAATAACTGCGATCTTCGTCTGTGTGAAAAATTGGCAACGGCGAGTCGTTCTTGTTGATTGCCTGTAAAATTTTCGGCATCCCTGTTCCGCGTCCTTCTGTCATGTCAAGTTCCTTCAAAAATTCTCCTATTCTTCGATTACGGTATCTTCTTGATGTAAACAAACATTTTTGAATATCTTTATTGGTAATTGACCTGTTCGGACCAGGGAAACTACCGACAGTAATTCTATCCGGCAATATCCTTACTTCAATAGGTTCACATATTTCATACGAACGGTGATAAACAGCATTAGTCAGGATCTCTTTTATCGCCACATATGGATAATTGTATCGGCGTTCCGCTTTTTCTCTATCGGGAAATTTTTGAATATTTTCCTCAATAAATTGAGATTTAATGTAATTAAGCGCACCCGCAAGCATTATGTTAATTGGACCCTTAAATATTTTCTCAGTAAATGAATCTGCGCCGGGTCCATCAGGAAAATGAACAATATCAATCTGTGTTTGCCTGAAAAATACATTCGGTTCAGGTGTGAAAAACATTAACCCGACATTTTTAGGGCGCACATACTCATCCGGACCATCAACAATGTTCATATTGCGGCACAACTGCACAAAATCCATCTTAGAAGCATCTATAAACAAATCACTTTTCACCTGCTGTAAATATGCTCGTATGAGTCCAAGGTCGAGATCATTAATGGTCGCATTATTATACATACGGTCATCAAAAGGAACAGTAGCTGCCAATTCAAACAATTCTTTTTCATCTTGCGCTTTAGCAATAACTGTTTTAGATGCTTTGCGAATATAATACGCATAGCGCTTATTTGACTTAGACAATGAAACAGGCCCATTATAAGGACGGGTTTGCCCGCCAACAGCCCATAAAATTAAAATATTTTTTTGTTTATACGAATATGGAATAACTATAGGATGGTAATAAGGACGAATTTTATAACCAAGTTCAATAACTTCTTTCTGAATCTTATCAATCTGATTGTTCTTTAATCCTTTCGGCGGTAAGACAGGTCGTCCATTTTTTTCTCCGATACCAATAATGATATATCCGCCACCCAAATTATGAAAATCATTAGCAAAAGCACACATCAAATGTAAAGTCTCTTCTGGATTCCAACCCTCCTTAAATTCAAGACGTTCCCATTCTACTGTCCGCGCATTAATCAAATCATTAATATTGATAGGTAATTTATTCATTACTTTCTTAACATCTGCCTGACTTCTGTTTTAACTTCTCCTCCCCCCTCAAACTATCCGTCACAAAATATTCCATCTCAACCTCCACTTCTTGTACTTTGAATAATCATACCGTGAATTAAAAATGCTTGTAGCAATGACAGTATAGTTGTCTCATTACCCCCACCTATATTTGACGATGAACTAAAGGCACCTCCAACTTTTCCTTCAAGCTGACCGTGATACTCAATAGTTTCATCTATTAATTTTTTTATAGGCCATGCAACTCCCCCATAGTAAGTAGGGGAACCAATGACTATACCATCCGCATTAAGTAAATATTCAAACACTCGTATCCTCATCTCTTTTAAGTTCAAACTCAACCTTTTCTTCTCTTACTCCATCAACAACATACCGGGCCATCTTATAGGTATTCCCACCTCTCGCAGAATAATAACTCACTAAAATCTTAGCCATGGTACCGACTCCTTTCAAGACATCCTACCACAACAACATTAATCAGAACCGTCCCTGATTTGCTAAATTACTAATAATTTTCTAATAAATTACTCCCTTAAAAACCAGATAGATTTCCTGTCAGAACCTTTATTTATAATGGTTTTATTACGATTAGCCATTTCATTTAATATATTATTCACTTTTATCTTTTTTTGTTTATTCATAGTTAACCAAGATTTTTGATGATGCTAATCATAAAAACTCAGACCCAACCCCGTTTTGCATAATTTTTTCACTTAACTAAAATTATAGTGTTTTTTTACATTTTCTTTTATATCCCAGACACAGTTCAAACCCTTGGGAAATGTAACAAAGTCACCGGCGCCAAACTCTACAGGTTCGCCTTCTTCAAGTTCAACTTTTACCCTACCTTCAAGCAGATAGCATTCTTCGTTTGTATCGTAGTGCCAATCAAAGCGGGATACTTCTTTCTCCCAGATAGGCCAGTTAAATACTCCCCTATTTTCAATTTCACCATGAGACAATTTCTCAATCTTAATTTCAGCCATAAATACCACCTCCTCTGTTCTTCACTCAGGACATCCTGCCACAAAGTATTTCTTCGATTTGCTCCGCTAAAAAACAACCGCGTAAGAGCTTCACTAAAAAACGACGCTTATGTGTCGTTTTTCTTAACGCTACGC
>CAZPHG010000050.1:0-6087 GCA_964586585.1 uncultured bacterium
TTATTTTTTACTGTATATTCCGAAGTGAGAGCCTGCACCGCAAAGCTCATATCCATAACAGATGCAGGATGCCCTTCGGCGGCGGCAAGATTAATAAGCCGCCCCTGGGCAAGAAGATTTATACATCTGCCATCTTCTAATATATATTGGTCAACAAAATTTCTCACTCCGATTTTTTCTTCTATTGCCATTTCCTTTAATGCTTCAATATTTATCTCTACATTAAAATGACCTGAATTAGTAACTATCGCTCCATCTTTCATTTTTTCAAAATGCTGTTTATCTATGACATTTATATCGCCGGTTAATGTGCAAAAAAGATCACCTATTTCAGCTGCTTGTGTCATTTTCATTACAGAAAAACCGTCTAGCGCCGCTTCAATTGCTTTTACAGGGTCAATCTCGCAGATTATTACATTTGATCCCAGCCCTTTTGCTCTCATTGCAAAACCCCTACCGCACCATCCATAACCTGCAACTACAACTTTTTTTCCGGCAAAAAGTAC
This sequence comes from uncultured bacterium, assembly GCA_964586585.1. Taxonomy (GTDB): domain Bacteria; phylum CG03; class SLGR01; order SLGR01; family CAZPHG01; genus CAZPHG01. Next base: position 507 of record CAZPHG010000050.1, read on the forward strand.
ATCTGTTGCTCTTATAATACCATCAATAGTTGACTGTCCTGTTCCATAGCGGTTATCAAAAAGATGTTTTGTTAAAGCGTCATTTACTGCAAATACAGGAAATTTCAGCGCTCCGTCTTTTGCCATTGCTTTTAATCTTATTACTCCGGTAGTCGTTTCTTCCATACTGGCAATTATATCAGATACCATATATTTATATTCAGAATGAATTGTTGACACAAGGTCGGCGCCGTCATCAAGAGTTATAGTCGGTTTATGTTCAATTGCTGATTTTATATGAGAATAGTAAGTATCGTTATCCTCGCCTTTTATGGCAAAAACAGGAATATCGTAATCTTCCGAAAGAGAAGCAGCAACATCATCCTGCGTAGAAAGAGGATTAGAAGCGCAAAGAAGCGCATCCGCTCCGCCTGCTTTAAGTGTCCGCATAAGATTTGCTGTTTCTGCTGTCACATGAAGACAAGCGGATATTTTTAAACCGGCAAGTGGCTTTTCTTTTGTAAATCTTTCCCTTATAAGTTGCAGAACAGGCATATCGTTATCTGCCCACAGAATTCTTTTTTTACCCTCTTTTGCTAATCCTTTATCTTTAATATCACTCATTGTTTTCTCCTGTTATTTCTTTAGGTTCTGTCAAAAATATCTTCTTATAAGCCTGCAATATACAAGCAATTTATAGACAATATTTTTTATTCCCTCCACCATTTTTTATGTAATATTTCTCTTGCAACTCCATGTAGGATTTCTTCCGGCTGCAGCTTCTCGGCACGCTGGAGCGCCTCCTGCACAGAGATTTACCGCTCTTCATGCGTCTCCGGCTCCTGGATGGTCATTGATTCAGAACTCCGCCCATGTTGTAGTGGGTCACCCAACGGGTAAATATAGTGATTCTTGAAACTGATGCTGGCATTATCAATCGTGAGACCGAACATCTCCTGGTATTATAGCACAGATGGAGCTCTGGAACAACTGATGGTTAGTAGCCTATTAACTTGACATTGTCACATTTCCATGTCATTGGGAGGAGCACAAGGGACGAAACAATTTCTATCAAAGGTATTTCTTTGCTACACCGTCGTCACATATTCTTTGAGCTCAATCCCTGTTTTCCCCGTAGCAATCACCTATTCCCCCGCCGGTACGATTTCACCGACGATATACAGCAATTCGTAACAGTTTAGTTTTCCTAAAAACCGAGTGTAGTATGCCATATTTTATAACTCCTGTCAAATTTTCGAATTGCCTCACAGATTTGCTACTTCACCTATCTTAACAAATCTGTTCATTTGAATATATTATAACATATATTAACAGATTTTATCAAACTGTTTTAAACCCTCTATAAGCCAAGGTAGCCCTGAATGAATTTATCTATATTGCCGTTCATTACTGATTCAATATTAGAAATTTTAACTTCCGTTCTATGGTCTTTTACCATCTGATACGGCATAAAAACATAAGACCTTATCTGGTTTCCCCAGCCAATTTCACCCTTTTCATCATATCTTCTCTGCGTTGCCTCTTTTTGCCTGTCTTTTTCATATTCATAAAGCCGGGCTTTTAATAAAGAGTTTGCTGTCTTTTTGTTGGAATGCTGTGAAGGCGAATCCTGACATTGCACAACAATTCCGGTAGGAAGATGCGTAATCCGAACCGCCGAATCGGTCTTGTTCACATGCTGTCCGCCATGACCCGACGCGCGGTAAGTGTCTATCCTTAAATCGCTTTCATTTATTTCTACTTCAATTTCTTCTTCTATCTTTGGAATAACATCACAAGCGGCAAAAGATGTATGCCGCCGCTTAGAAGAATCAAAAGGCGATATTCGGACAAGACGATGCACTCCTGCTTCACCTTTCAAATAACCATATACATAATCGCCTTCTATTATCATTGTAATTCTCTTTATTCCCGCTTCATCACCCGGCTGCACTTCAATTATTTTTACTTTATATCCATTATTTGACGCCCACCTCTCATACATTCTTGCAAGCATCTCACCCCAATCGCACGCTTCCGTTCCGCCGGCGCCAGCATTGATAGAAAGAATAGTATCGTTTCTATCCATCTCACCGGATAATTTTAATCTAAATGAAATTTTATCAACTTTTTTTTTAAATTGTTTAAGTTCGGAAAGGATTTCATTTTCTATACTTTTATCGCTTTCTTCTTCGTTAAGTTCTATAAGTACTTTTATATCGCTTATTTTTTCTCTAAGTTCGTAAAAAAGTTTTATGTCAACTTCCGCTCTGTTAAATTCTTTCATAACTTTTTTCGCAAGAACAGGATTTTTCCAAAAACCTGATTCAGCTGTTTCTTTTTTTAACTGATTAAATCTTTCTTCATTTTCAGTTATTTTAAGATACTTTTTTATTGCGTCTATTTTAATACTTAAATTTTCAATTTCTTTTTTATATTCGTCCAGCATTTTTTACTTCTCCAAAGTGTATAAATCATAAACAAAAAACATACCAGTAAAAAAACATCTCCATATTTTGTGTAAAATGTTTTAGATGATTTTCCTACTCTTCCACTTAAAACCGTTGTTTCAAGAAGTTCCGTCTCTTTTAATATTCTTCCTGAAGGCGAAATAATAGCCGATATGCCAGTATTTGCTGCTCTTATAACATAGGTTCTATTTTCAACCGCCCGAATCACCGAATGTATTAAATGCTGTCGGGGCGCCGCTGTATCTAAAAACCATCCGTCATTAGTTATATTAACATATATATTTGCGCCGGATTTAAAAAAATTTCGCGCATGACTAGAAAAAACACTTTCAAAACAAATTCCTACCGCTATCCGAAACTCACCCATATTAAGCAATATATACTCATCACCGGCATTAAAATCTCCAAATTCATTCATTACACTAAAAAACGGAGACAAAAGCCATCTCATCGGTATATATTCGCCAAACGGAACAAGATGTATTTTTCTGTATGGTTCGGAAACCATACCGGCAGGCGACACAAGATAGGCGCTGTTAAATAACTCTCCTCTTCCTATTTCATTGCTTCCAATAAGCATATATGCCGATGTATTTTCGACAAGTTCCTGTATATAATTATAAATAGCGATATCTCTCGTAAGCGCTGCAGGAAGAGCCGTCTCAGGCCAGACAATCAGTTCTGCTTTTTCATTAATTGCGCGTGAGTGAAGTTCTCTGTATGTGTCAAGTATTTCTTCTCTAAAATATGAGTCCCATTTTTGATGTTGCGCTATATTCCCCTGAAGTATGCTTACTTTTAAATCCCGAGCGGGGATATCCTCATCAGGCATTACTATTGTTCCCCAAATAAATAAAAAACCTGCAAGAACTACGGCTGTAATAAAAGGCATTATTTTTTTTAATTTCAACGAATACGCAATTGCTGTATTTATAAAAATTACAAAAAAACTCAATCCCCAGATTCCGGTATATGAAGCAATTTGAATAAATTCAGGTATATTCCATACTGAATAACCCACTAAAAGCCAGGGAAAACCTATAAAAACCCAGCCCCTCAAAAATTCCAATAAAACCCAAACAGAAGAAATTATTAAAATTTTAAATTTAATATTGTATTTTTCTATAAGAAATACACTAACCGAAAAGATGCCCCAGTATAGTCCAAGATATGCCGAAAGAAATATTAAAGCAATAATAGAAGTTATAAATCCCGCATCTACCCATATAAGAGTCCAGTAAATCCAGTAAAGCATTATGATATTACAGATAATTCCGGCGAGCCAGCCAAAAATAAAAATATTTTTTATACTTTTTTTAGTTTGCAAGCTGTAAAGAATAAGCCCGATAAAAACAACCGGAAAGAGAAATGTAAAATTAAAATTTGGAAAGATGAGAGGATATAAAAATCCCGAAAGGATTATCAATAAAACCATTTTTATCATCCGCAGCAGTGTTTATATTTTCTGCCGGAACCGCAGGAACAGGGGTCGTTTCTTCCTATTTTTTCGCTGACAGTTCTCTGTTGTATTGTCGGCGGAATCGGCTGGTCTTGTCCTTGCGATTGGGATTGCGACATCAGTTCCTGCCGCCTGTCGGTGGCAAGCTGAGCTTCGGCTTTTACTGTTTTTCCTTGCGTTGAAGTAATACTATAATTCAACATTGCGCCCGTTGCTCGGAATATATAGGCAATAACTTCCCTCTTTATATTGTCCATAAGTTTAGTAAAAGCAAAAAACGATTCTCTCTTATACTCAACAAGTGGGTCTCTCTGCCCGTAAGAGCGGTAAGATATTCCTTCTTTTAGATGGTCAAGCAGGTAAAGATGATCTTTCCATCTGGAATCTATTATCTGAATAAGTATCATCCGTTCCATATTTGTGAATTCTTCGACGCCTATTGTCTCTTTTCTGCGGAAATAGGACTCCTTTATCGTTTCTTCAAGATAAGTTCTTAATCCATCTATCTCGGAATAAAGAAAATCATTTATGTCAATAGTAATATTCAGCCCTAAAAATTTTACAAGTTCTGTAATAAGATTGGAAGTTTCCCATTCTTCGGGATGTTTATCTTTTTCAATATTTTCTTCAAGAAGAATATCAATATAATCCTCAATAAAACCAAGTATCTCTTCTTCAATATTTTCGCCGATTAAAAACCTTTTTCTATGAGAATAAATTGACCTGCGCTGCATATCCATTACATTGTCATAATCTAAAAGCTGTTTGCGGATATCAAAATTCATTGATTCAACTCTTTTCTGAGCGTTGGATATCGCGCGGCTTATAAGACCATGTTCTATTTTTTCTCCTTTTTCCATTCCGCCGAGTTTATTCATTACAGTCATTATTTTCTCTGCGCCAAAAAGCCTCATAAGTTCATCTTCAAGCGAAATAAAAAATTTTGAAGAACCAGGATCTCCCTGTCTTCCCGCTCTGCCTCTTAACTGATTGTCCACCCTTCTTGATTCGTGCCTTTCAGTTCCTATTACATGGAGACCGCCTAACTCAACTACTTCTTTATGTTCAATATCACATTCTTTTTTAAATTTTTCATAAAATTGTTCGAATTCTTTTTTTGCCTTTATTTCTTCTTCATTTTCGGGCAAATCTTTTGCTGCAGCTTTTATTATAAGTTTATGTTCATATTCCTTTCGCTCCATTTCGATTTTAGCAAGATATTCGGGGTTTCCGCCAAGCAGAATATCGGTTCCTCTGCCCGCCATATTTGTAGAAATGGTAACAGCTCCTTTTCTGCCCGCCTGCGATATTATTTCCGCCTCTTTTGTATGATATTTTGCGTTTAAAACATTGTGTTTTATCCCGCGTCTTGCAAGCATTCCGGAAACTTTTTCACTTACATGAATTGTTCTAGTTCCAACAAGCAACGGAACTCCTTTTTTATTAAGCTCAAAAATGGTATCAAAAAGAGCATCGTACTTTTCTTGTTCGCTCATATATATAGCATCCGGCTGCTCGGCTCTCTGAAGCGTTTGATTTGTAGGTATCGCAATTACAGGAAGTTTATATATTTTAAAAAATTCTGCCTGTTCCGTAACCGCTGTTCCTGTCATTCCCGCAAGTTTTTTATATAATTTGAAAAAATTCTGAAATGTAATTGTAGCAAGCGTCT
>CAZPHG010000051.1:0-5781 GCA_964586585.1 uncultured bacterium
GCGAAGATACTCAGATATTAACCCATGAACTTTTGAAAAAAATAAGCTGTCCAGTTGTATTGGACGCGGACGGATTAAATAATGCGGCAAAAGATATAGCCGTAATTAAAAACAGAAAAAAACCTATTCTTTTAACGCCGCATCCTGGCGAGTTTTCAGGTTTAATCGGAATGTCGGTGGAGAATCGTCATAAAGAAGTTAAAGAATTTGCGAAAAAATTAAATTGCTTAATATTATTAAAAGGTTTTAGAACGGCAATAAGCGACGGAAACAAAGTTTATGTAAATTCAAGTGGTAATTCCGGTATGGCGACAGGCGGAACCGGGGATGTTCTTTCAGGTATTTGCGGTTCACTGATAGGGCAGGGATGGAGTATGCTTGAGGCAGCAAGAACTGCGGCATGGATACATGGCAGAGCAGGCGATATTGCGGCGTGGAAGACTCAATCTGCTTATATTCTTCCTGAAGATATTTTAAGGGAGATGGGTAGTTTGTGAGAAAAAGAGTTATGGATAACGAGTTAGAGAGTAGTAGTTGCCCGATTTATCGGGCGAAAAGGAGGAGTGTATGTTAAGTGTGATTTTTGGTTTAATTGGAGTTGTGGTTGGAATTATATGGCTGATAAGCTGGGGCGGTGTTCAGCCGTTTTTAGTAGTTCTTCAGGGTTCGGTTCCGCCGTTTTTGATTCTTGTTGGATTAGTGGCAGTAGCAGCAGGTATTTCCAGTATAAAAGATAATATGGCAGCTAAAAAAGAAGAAGAGAAATTAGAAGAAGGCGCAGATGAGAGTTCATCAAAAGAATCCGCATCTGAAACGGAGAAACCAAGCGAAGAAAAAAAAGAAGAAAATTAAAAATTTGAACGCACAACCCGGCGCGGATTTAAAGAAGCGCCGGGTGGCGAAAGCAGATTTCGTCAAATTTGTAGAAAATACAAATTCGGCAAAAGAAACCATAGAATTGGGAAAAAAACTTGCAAAAGTTTTAAAAACAGATTCTTTGAATCTATTTCTATGGGGTGAACTTGGTGCGGGTAAAACTACTCTTTTAAAAGGTGTTGGAGAGGAATTAGGAGTAAAAGAAGATATAGTAAGCCCTACTTTTCAGATTGTCCGAAATTATGATGGCAAAGAGGCAGTTAAACTTATTCATATAGATTTATATCGCTTGAAAAATATTGATGAAATATTATATTTAGACTGGCAGGAATTTCTTGAAGAAAGAGCCGTAACTGTTGTTGAATGGGCGGGAAGAGCAATGGAAATATTACCGAATAAAGCATATTTCGTAAATATTAAAATAGTATCTAAAAATAAAAGGAAATTTGAAATTTTTAAACAAAAGAAAGATATTTCTTGGAATTGAAACTACGACAAAAGTATTTTCGGTTGCTTTAGGTGATGGAAATGTCGTCTTTGCTCAAAAAAAAATTTGCAGTAGAATACATTCTGAAAAATTAATTCCTGAAATAAAAACGCTTTTAAAAATTACCAAGAGTACTGCTTATCAAATAAATGCAATTGTAGTGGGAGTAGGACCTGGTTCTTTTACCGGGATTAGAATGGGTTTAAGTTGCGGTATTACATTTGCTCAAATCTTAAAGATACCGATTTATGGAATTTCTTCGCTTGATATTTCGGGAAGAAATATAAAAAAACCTGTCCTAAAAGCATATCGCGATAAATATTATTTCGCTGAATATAGTGAAGAAGGGTGTCGCCTTTCAGATTTTTCCATAATAGATTATTGTAAAAAAGAAAAAATAGGAGCAACTCTTGCTGATATTTCCGCAGTATTTTTATTAAACGAGGTAAAAAAATTATATGAAAAAAATATTGACGGAAATTGGCGTCGAATTGAGCCGATTTATGTAATGAACACTGTGTATGAAAAAAAAGGATAGGGAATATAGCAGAATGGATAATTTAGATAGATTACAAATTCAGCGCCACGAGGATAGCGATTACTTTGGTTTTAAAAAAGAAGATGCGATAATAATGGATAAGGAGTTATAAATGTGTAAGAAAATAAAATTTGCTTTACCAAAAGGAAGCCTTCAGAAATCTACCATAGATGTATTTAATAAAGCCGGCATAAAAATATATGAAGCAGAACGTTCTTACTATCCTTCTTCGAATGATAATGAGATAGATTTTATGTTAATAAGACCGCAGGAAATGCCGCGATATATTCAAAACGGTATTTTTGATGTAGGACTTTGCGGATTTGACTGGATAAAAGAAAATGATGCGGATGTAGAAGAAATAGGTGAACTTATATATGCTAAAAGCGGATTTCGGTCTGTAAAATGGGTGCTTGCTGTTCCTGAAAATTCTGATATAAATTCATTAAAAGATTTAAACGGAAAAAAAGTGGCAACAGAATTGGTAAATTATGTCAGAAAATATTTAAGTGAAAAAAATATTGATTGTGAAGTGGAATTTTCCTGGGGTGCAACAGAAGTGAAACCCGGAGTTCTTTGCGATGCCATAGTGGAACTTACAGAAACAGGCTCATCTCTTAAAGCAAATAAACTTAGAATAGTTGAAGAAATTCTTACTTCAACTACAAGGCTGATTGCAAATAAAAAATCTTTTACCGATTTATGGAAAAAAAGAAAAATAGAGAATATTTCACTTCTTCTTAATGCTGCTGTTGCCGCTGAAAGTATGGTCGGTTTGAAAATGAATATTAAAAAAAGTGATCTTGATGCAGTAATGAAGATTTTCCCTTTACGAACAAATCCGACTATATCGCATTTAACGCTCGATGAATGGGTTGCCCTTGAAGTTGTTATTGAAGAAGAAAAAGTTAAGGAAATGCTTCCTGAACTTAAAAAAGCAGGAGCTCAGGTTATAATTGAGTATCCGCTGAACAAAATTGTCTACTGAAATTAGAACAAGATTTGCACCTTCTCCTACCGGTTTTCTTCATATAGGAGGAGTGAGAACAGCTCTTTATAATTATCTTTTTGCAAGAAAGATGGGTGGAGAATTTATTTTAAGGATAGAAGATACTGATTTAGAACGTTCCGATGTAAAATTTACCAATGTAATTTTAGATGGAATGAAATGGCTTGGATTAAACTGGGATGAGGGTCCATACTTTCAGAGCAAGCGTCAGGATTTATATAAAAAAGCAATTGAAAAATTAATTGATAATGGGAATGTATATAAATGTTTCTGCTCTGCTGATGAATTAAAAGTAAAAAGAGAAGAGGCAAATAAAAAGGGACAGCCGCCAGGTTATGACGGAAAATGTAAAAATCTTACTCAAAAACATATAGAAATATTTAAAAAAGAAAATAGAAAATATGTATACCGCTTAAAAGTTCCGGCAAATGAAAATATTAAATTCAGTGATATAATAAAAGGTGATATTTGCGTAAATAGTGATATAATAAAAGATTTTATTGTAGTAAAATCATCAGGAATACCGACTTATAATTTTGCTTGTGTAGTGGATGATAGTAATTTAAAAATAACGCATATTATAAGAGGCGATGATCATATATCTAATACTGCCCACCAAATTTTAATATATAAAATGCTGAAAGAAGAACTTCCAAAATTTGCCCATCTTCCGCAGGTTCATTCTGCCGATGGTAAGAGGTTGTCAAAAAGGACAGGTGCTGTTTCAGTTGATGAATATAGAAAAGATGGATATCTTCCTGAAGCAATAAAAAATTATCTTGCTTTACTTGGGTGGTCAACAGAGGATTCTCAACAGATTTTTCAATCTGAAGAGCTGATAGAGAAATTTGAACTTTCAAGATGTGGAAAATCAGCAGGCATCTTTGATATGGAAAAATTATACTGGATGAACGGGGTATATATAAGAAAACTTTCCGCAGGTGAAGTTGCGCGTCGAGCTTTTCACTGGCTAAAAGAAAGTGAATTATTACAGGATAACAACATACCTACGAATGTAATTTCCGCAATCAAACTTGAACAAGATAAAATAAAACTTCTTTCGGATATTCCTGATTTAATTGACTTTATGGTAAAAAATAGTATAAAGTATGATGAAAAATCTGTAAAGAAGCGGCTTAAAAAAGAGGGAGTCCAAGAAATTCTTACAGATATAGTAGAAAGAATACAAAATCTCAATAATTTTACTGCTGAAAATATAGAGAATTTATTTAGAGATTATTGTGAAGAAAAAGAAATTGGAGTAGGGCGTCTTTTTCATCCTGTGAGAGTTGCTGTTTCCGGCATAATGAAAGGTCCGGGACTATTTGAATTGTTGGAGTTCATAGGAAAAGAAAGGACAGTCAAAAGAATGATGTGTGCAATTAAAACTTTTGTAGAGGAGGAGAGATGACAGATAATAATCAAGATAATCAGGTTAATTTTCATTTTATAAATCTCGTAATGTCGCTTTCACAGTCGGCATTTATGGGGATGGGAAAAATATCTAATCCGCAGACAGGCAAGGTAGAAAAAAATATGGAATTTGCGAAAGTAAATATAGATATACTTCAAATGCTTCAAGATAAGACGAAAGGTAATTTAGATAAGAAAGAAAATGAGATTTTACTTGATACATTAACAAATCTACAGTTAACTTATGCAGATGATATAAAGAAAAAACCTGATGACAAAAAAGAAGATTCTAAAGAAGAAAAAGTAAAAGAAGCATCCCAAAAAGAAAGTAAAAAATAGATTATCCCAAGAACAGATATTGATAGTGAGAACCGAGATGAAAAAGGCGGGTATTTATACAAGCTAAAAAGGGAAGGCATACTAATGAGTATGGTTGAACCTTTTTGGCGCCGTAGAAATGCTTGAATTTTTTGTCGAATTCCGATTTCAATGTCTGTTCTTGGGATTATTAAGTTGCCGGGTCGTCTAATGGCAGGACTGCGGATTCTGGTTCCGCCTATGGGGGTTCGAATCCTCCCCCGGCAGCCAGTTTGGAAAAAGAGCAGTTTTTTGAAATAGAAAAGAAAATTTGGGGCGACTGCCTTCGGCAGTCTCAAAAAGAGAAGATTTAATTTTGCGGTCTTGTCCCGACGAAGTCGGGACTGAAAAGGTGTTTTTTGAAATAAAATTAAAAGGTTTTCGGAAAGAAAAAGAAAGGATTTTGTCCCTCAAAACGAAGTTGCCACCTTTAAGGTTGCCTATACTCAAAAAGTATAGTAATCCTGCTTTTTAAAAGAGAGAATATTAATAATTATGAAAGAAATTATTCCTTTAGAAAGAATTGAACAAAAAATATTTTTAATTAGAAAAAAGAAAATAATGTTTGATAAAGATCTTGCCCCACTTTATGGCGTATCAACAGGCAGATTAATTGAACAAGTAAAGAGAAATATAAAGCGATTCCCTGCTGATTTTATGCTTCAATTAAATAAAACTGAGTTTAAAAACTTGACATCGCATTTTGCGATATCAAGTTGGGGCGGTCGCAGACATTTACCATATGCTTTTACAGAACAGGGAGTTGCAATGTTATCCAGTGTTCTTAATAGTGAACGGGCTATTCAAGTTAATATAGTTATAATGCGCGCGTTTGTCAGGCTGCGAGAAATTCTTTCCACACATAAAGAACTTGCTCATAAATTGAATGAACTTGAAAGAAAAATAGAAAAACATGATACAGAAATAATAACAATTTTTCAGGCAATTCGGCAACTTATGATACCAAAACCAGATAAGCCAAAACATAAAATCGGATTCCATATAGAGCAAAAGAAAAAACAAGAGATTAAAATGATCAGATATTTCCTTTATGCCCGTAAATCAACTGACGCAGAAGATCGGCAGATACTCAGTAAAAAA
>CAZPHG010000052.1:0-5771 GCA_964586585.1 uncultured bacterium
TTCTGGCATTAAATATGGAAATTGCCGAAGGTCCATTAAATAGATTGAAAAAAATAGCAAATAAAATTAATCAAAGAGCGCCTTAAATGTCAAGCCGCCCGATAAATGTGAGGGCATTTAAAAAAGAAATAACTTTAGTGAGAGAAATATATAACAGTGCATGGGAAAAGAACTGGGGATTTGTTCCATGGACAAAAGAAGAAATGACCGATTTAGCTAAAAATCTTAAACCGTTAATTGTTCCCGAACTTGTTCAAATTGGGTTTTTTAAAGATGAGCCGATAGGTTTTCTGCTTGCGCTTCCCGATTATAATGAAATTATTAAAAAAATAGGACGAAAATTATTTCCGTTTGGTTTTATAAAGTTCATAATGTTGAAGAAAAAAATAAAGAATTTAAGAGTGCTTGCCTTAGGTGTAAAAAAAGAATATCAAAATAAAGGTATAGGCGCTCTGATGTATTATAACTCTATTCGGGAAGCAATGAAAAAGAATTATAAAGAATGTGAATCTTCCTGGATTTTAGAAGAGAATAAGGAAACTTTGAAAATAGCAAAAATGTTTGGAGGTAAAATATATAAAAAATACAGAGTATATGAAAAAAATTTGCATAAATTATAAATTTATTGTATAATACCAAATTATGAAAACCTTAAAAAAAAAACAATCTGAAAATAAAAAACTTCAAGATGAAAATATAAAAAAAATACAGTTATTAAAAGAAGAACTAAATTTAAGTAAATCCACTGCTTCCGAATATCTTAATCAAATTAAAAGAGTTCAGGCAGAGTTTGATAACTATAGAAAGAGAATGGAAAAAATTACTGCTGAAAAATTTGAAGCAGGTGTAAAATCGCTTACACAGGAATTGCTTAGCGTGTTGGATAATTTTGAAAGAGCGTTAAAGGCAAAAAAATTGGACTTAAAAGGCGTGGAACTTGTATATAGAGAATTTTCAAAAATCCTGACAAAAAAGGGATTGAGGAAAATGGATGGCTATAAAAAATTTGACTATCATTTTCATCACGCATTGAATTTTATTGAAACAGAAGAAAAAGACGGAAAAATAATTGATGTAGTTGCTCCGGGATATTTCTGGAATAATGAAGTTTTAAGAGCCGCAGAAGTTATAGTAAATAAGAAAAAAATAGAGAAAAAATAGGAGGATAGTATGGCAATAATAGGTATAGATTTAGGAACAACAAATTCATGTATGGCAGTAATACAGGCAGGAAAGCCGGAGATAATTCCAAATTCGGAAGGAAACAGAACAACTCCTTCGGTGGTGGCTTTTACAAATAAAAAGGAAGAACTTGTAGGGCAGATTGCAAAAAGGCAGGCAGTAACAAATTCAGCACATACTGTCTTTTCTGTAAAAAGATTTATGGGAAGAAAACTTGATTCAAAAACAATAGCAGAAGATAAAAAACATGTGCCATATAAACTGACTGCTGCGTCAAATGGTGATGTCAGAGTTGCGATATATTCAAAAAATTATTCGCCGCCGGAAATTTCAGCTAAAATTTTACAAAAAATGAGAAAAGACGCAGAAGATTATCTTAACGATAAAATAACAGAAGCAGTAATCACCGTGCCTGCTTATTTTAATGATTCACAGAGGAAGGCAACAATGGAAGCAGGAACAATTGCCGGACTAAATGTAAAAAGAATTATAAATGAACCTACAGCTGCTGCTTTAGCTTACGGACTTCAAAAAAAGAAAGATGTCAAAATTGCTGTATATGATCTTGGAGGCGGAACATTTGATATATCTATACTTCAAGGTGGTGAAGAAGAAGGCACTAATATTATAGAAGTGCTTTCAACTAATGGTGATACTCATCTTGGCGGAGATGATTTTGACCAGAGAATAATTAAATATCTGATAGATGAATTTAAAAAAGATCAAGGGATAGATTTGCTTAATGATAAACAGGCATTGCAGAGATTGAAAGAAGCAGCAGAAAAAGCAAAATGTGAACTTTCGTCCACTACTTCTACTGAAATAAATGTTCCTTATATTACAGCAGATGCAAGCGGACCGAAGCATTTAAGTTTAAATTTAACTCGCGCTAAATTAGAATCGCTTGTAAGTGATTTAGTTGAAAAAACAATAGGTCCTTGTAAAAAGGCTCTTAGTGATGCTAAACTAGCAGCATCTGATATAAATGAAGTTATTCTTGTTGGAGGTCAAACGAGAATGCCGTTAGTTCAGAATAAAGTAAAAGAACTTTTTAAAAGAGAGCCGCACGGCGGAGTAAATCCTGATGAAGTTGTTGCATCGGGTGCGGCAATACAGGCAGGAGTACTGGGCGGAGAAGTTAAGGATGTGCTACTCTTAGATGTTACTCCGTTAACTTTGGGAATAGAGACACTTGGCGGAGTAATGACTTCTTTAATAGATAGAAATACTACTATTCCTACAAAAAAGGCAAAGACATTTTCTACCGCTGCCGATAATCAGCCGGCAGTGAGTATACATGTTCTTCAAGGAGAAAGAGAGATGGCCGGGGATAATAAGAGTTTAGGGCAGTTTGAACTCACAGGAATTCCACCTGCGCCGCGCGGAATTCCACAGATAGAAGTAACTTTTGATATAGACGCTGACGGTATAATTCATGTTCACGCAAAAGATAAAGGCACAGGACAGGAACAATCAATTACAATTAAGTCTTCAAGCGGTTTATCTGATGAAGAAGTTGAAAGGTTTATAAAAGATGCAAAAGAACATGAAGAAGAAGATAAACTCAAAAAAACTAAGATAGAATCAAGAAATAAATTGGAATCACTGATGTATACTGTTGAAAAATCACTTAAAGAACACTCTGATAAAATTGAAGAGAAAATTAAAAAAGAAATAGAAGATGAAATATCCAATGCTAAAAAGAAACTTGAAACCGATAATATTGAAGAAATAGATAAATCTTTTGAGATGCTTTCTGCGAAATCGCAGGAAATGGCGCAGTTTATTTACAAACAGTCGCAGGAATCGCAGAAGAGTGAGCCGCAGAAAGAAGAAAATAAACAGTCCCCGGAACAAGAAAACCCTTCTGATGAAAAAGTAGTTGATGCGGATTTTGAAGTTGAAGATGAGGAAAAAAAGAAGAATGGGTAGGTTGAAGAGTTGTTGTAGCCGCCGATTTTATATCGGTGTTTTTCGCTACATAGGCTTTAATTTACGTTAATCCATTGTTTGCAAAATAAGGATAATAAAGAATAATTGAGTCCGCAAGATTACTATGAAATTTTAGGCGTTTCCCGAGGAGCTGCTTCTGATGAGATTAAGAAGGCATATAGAAAACTTGCCCTGAAACACCATCCTGATAGAACTAAAGGCGATGAAAAATCACAGGAAAAATTCAAAGAAATAAACCAGGCATATGAAGTTCTCTCTGATTCTGAAAAACGCAAAAGATACGATCAGTTCGGAGCCGAAGGTGTGGATATGGGGGGTGGAGGTGGTTATGGAGGATTTAATTTCAGCGGTTTTGAAAACGCATCCGAAGTATTCAGCAGATTTTTTAGGGGTGGCAGAACGGAATCTGCATCGCAGAGGGTCTATCAGGGAAGTTCGCTTAAACTTACTCAAACTATAACACTTAAAGAAGCATCTGAAGGTAAAAATTTAATAATAAAAATGTTGAGGCAGGATGCTTGTTCTGTTTGTTCGGGTTCCGGCGGCAATTCGTCAATTTGTCAGCAGTGTAGAGGCAGCGGCAGTGTTTCAGCAGGACTTGGTATTTTTTCAATAGAACAAACGTGTCCCAGTTGCAGTGGGCTCGGTAAAGTTATTACAAAAGCCTGCGCAGCTTGCAGAGCTACCGGACTAAAAGCAAATAAAGATACTATCACAGTAAAAGTTCCTGCGGGTATTTATGACGGAACAACACTGAGATTGAGCGGGCAGGGAAATGCCGGAAGAATGAACGGTCCACGCGGCGATTTGTATGTAATAATAAGAATATCTGCTCATCCTAATCTCCGCCGTGACGAAGATGATCTTTTTACAAGTGTGAATATAGATTTTCCCGAAGCGGTATTTGGTTCGTCGCGTAAAATTGAAACACTGAACGGTGTAAAAACAGTTAAAATACCCGAAGGAATACAGTCAAAAGTAATGCTTCGATTAAAAGGAGAGGGTATGCCGCGGTTTAACAGTTACGGAAAAGGAGACCTCTATGTAGAGGTTAATATAATAACACCAAAAAAATTGAACAGTCCGCAGAAAAACTCGCTCATAGAATACGCGAAACTTATGGGCTCTTCATCAAACAGCGCAAACAAAAATTCATCATGGTGGAAAAGGGATAGATAAGCAGAAACCTATTATATTTGAATGATAAAAATTTTTATAGCCCAGCCGCTAAGTGTTGGAAAACTCTTTAAAATAGACGGAGCCAATCATCATCATCTTGTCGTTATCAGAATCAGAAAAGGCGATACTATTCTTGTTGGAGATAATAATTTCAATGAATTTATTGCTGAAGTTATTAAGGTAGAAAAAAGAAGTTATGAACTTAAAGTAGAAAAAAAATATAGTTCCTTAAAAACACCCGCAAGAGATGTTCATATGTATATTTCTATTCCAAAAAAGCGGAAATTTGAAGATATAATATATAAATGTACTCAATTAGGCGTTAATAGGTTTGTTCCTGTCCTATCAGCAAGAACTGAAAAACGAATCCAACGAGGTAAAGATTTCATCAAACGGGGGCGGACATTGCGGAGCGTTAAAAAAAACGACAAGGGATTGTCGTTTTTCCTGCCTATGCGTGAACGCACGCAGACAGGTAGCGGAGCAAATCGCTGGAAAAAAAAAGTAAGATACGGTTCAGAACTCTCTGCGAGACAGAGTATACCAAAAATTGATTTTGTAATGAGTTTTAATGAAGCCTTAAAAGATTTTTCTTTTGGCAAATTCAATTCAGGCATATTTTTCTGGGAAGAAGCGGGCATTGAAAATTATGTTAAAAATGAAGATATATCAAAAAAAATAGCGCTTTTTATTGGTCCTGAAGGCGGTTTTGAAAGCAATGAAGCGGCTCAGGCAAAAGAAAGCGGATTAAGGATAAGAAGTTTAGGAAAATTAGTAATGGATGTTGAGACAGCAAGTATTTCCGCTGCCGCGCTTATGTTGTGCACGCCGACAAAAATATGAATTTTTATATAAAAGATTTCGGATGCAGAATAAATCAATATGAAGCAAGAGTAATTACAAAAAATCTTTTAAAAATGGGAAATAATAGAACAGAATTATCCGAAGCGGATATAATTCTTATAAACACCTGTTCGGTAACTCACCGCGCGGAAAAAAATGGATTAAAATATTTAAAGTTTGTTCGGCGGATGTATCCTGCAAAAGAAGTTATTGCAATTGGCTGTTATGCAAGAGATAAAGATAATGCTTTCAAGAAACTGGATGTAAAAGTATTAAAAAGTTTTAAATATCTTGATAATCCAAGAATTACTTTAGATGAATTTTATGGACGGACAAGAGCATTTATAAAAGTGCAGCAGGGCTGTCTCGGACAATGCAGTTACTGTAATGTCCGAAGATTAAAAAAACCTTATTTTATAAAAGAGCCTGAAAATATAATAAGAGAAATTAAGAATATTACTGAACATCATCCTGAAATTCTCTTATCGGCAACTAATTTTAATGAGTATAAAAATTTCAATATACTGATAAGAAAAATGTATAATTTAAACGGAAATTTTCGCTGGCGGTTTAGTTCAATTACTCATCAGAAACTTACTGCTGAAAATTTAGAA
>CAZPHG010000053.1:0-5768 GCA_964586585.1 uncultured bacterium
TTGTTAGGGGCACGCTTACAATAAGACAGCATACATGCGGAACTGCCGGGTGTAATTGCGGAATCGCTGAAAGGAACAGGAGTTCATTGACAAAACGATTAAAAATCAGTAAGGTTATGTAATAATGGAAAATTTAATTTTGTATTCACATATAATTGCTCCTCTAAGGTTTGCGCCTTGGCCTCTATTGCTTGTGTTATTCTTTTTTTCGGTAGTTCTTCACGAAGTGGCGCATGGCTTTGTGGCGCTTAAATGCGGAGATAACACCGCAAAATTAATGGGACGGCTTACATTAAATCCTATTGCTCATATAGATATATTAGGCACGATAATAGTGCCTTTTGTTTTATTTTTAATGGGTGGATTTATTATTGGATGGGCAAAACCTGTTCCCATAAATCCATATAATTTTTACGATATAAAAGAATGCACTATAAAAGTAGCCGCCGCAGGTCCGCTTACTAATTTTACTCTTGCGATTATCTGTGCTATAATTGTATGGGTGCTGAATATTACAGGAATTGCTGCAACTCAATTTGGTTTTAGTATAACTGCACTGTTTGCCGGCGGTGTTTCAGTAAATATACTGCTTGGATTATTTAATCTTACTCCAATCCCCCCGCTTGACGGTTCAAAAATTGCCAGTTCGCTTATGCCTTATGAAATATCTCAAAAATATGAAAGAATCGCCCCTTACGGATTTTTTATTTTGATACTGATGATAGGGATATTGTGGAGGATAATTATTACTATCGGAAATGTTTTTTACAGATTTTTATTTATGGGGCTTCCTTTGTGAATAAATGTGAATAAAATAATATTAAGCGGGATGAGACCTACCGGAAAACTTCATTTAGGAAATTATGTAGGCGCCCTGAAAAACTGGCTAAAACTTCAGGATGAATATAAATGTTACTATGAAATTGCCGATTGGCATGCAATGATGAGCGATTATGAAAGTCCTTTTTTAGTAAAAGACCAATGTCGGGATATGCTGTGCGTTTGGCTTGCAGTAGGAATTGACCCTGAAAAATCTGTTATATTCATACAATCCGATGTTTTAGGACACCTTGAATTATATTTTATATTATCGGTTATAACACCTGTTAGCTGGTTGGAAAGATGTCCTACTTACAAAGAAGCGCTTGAAAACATTGAAAATAAAGACATAAGAAATTATGCTTTTTTAGGTTATCCCGCTTTACAGGCAGCGGATATTGCTATTTATAGAGCGGGTTTTGTTCCTGTGGGTTATGACCAGCTGCCACATCTTGAACTTACAAGAGAAATAATAAGAAGATTTAATTTTTTATACAAAACTAATATAATGGTTGAACCGGAGGCGCTTCTTTCCGAAGTTCAAAAACTTTGCGGAACAGACGGAAGAAAAATGTCTAAAAGTTATAATAATACCATATATCTTACTGAATCCAAAGAAAATTTAAAGAAAAAAATCTTTTCAATGATTACTGATCCTGAAAGAATACATCCGCAGGATTTAGGGCATCCTGATATCTGTACAGTATTTGAATATCAAAATGTATTTTCCCCCGCTCAGACAGAAGAGATAAAAATTAAATGCAGTAAAGGAAAAATCGGTTGCGTCCACTGTAAAAAGACACTTTTTGAAAATTTAGAAAAATTGATTTCTCCGATAAGAGAAAAATATAATTATTATATGAATAATAAAGAAGTGACAGATAAAATACTTGAAAAAGGAAATAAAGAAGCGGCTTTAGCTACTTCAGAAAATTTAAGAAATTTTAAAACCGCAATGAAATTATGATTGAAACGGTTAAGAAAAGAAAGAAATTAAATGTAACTACGGAAATTTTTGAAGGACCGCTTGACTTACTTCTTCATTTAATAAGAAAGAAAAATTTAGACATTTATGATATTCAGATTGCTTCTATTACTTCAGAGTATCTAATTTATATTGAAGCAATGAAAAATCTTGACTTTGATAATGTTGGAGATTTTCTTGTTATGGCGTCACTGCTTATGCGGCTAAAGGCAAAAACTTTACTTCCGTCCGAAGAAGAGGAAGTGGAAGATACTGAAGAATTAGAACAAAATCTTATTGAGCGGATTTTAGAATACAAAAAATACAAAGAATCAACTGAATTTTTTAGACAACAAGAGGAATTATATAAAGATATTTTCGGGACTTATCAGTATCCGGTGAGAGAGTTTGGCGAAACTATTGACGCAACATTATTTGATTTAATAGATGCATTTCAGGATTTGATATCCAGTGTAACTGAAGATGTAAAAGATATAATTACCGAGGAAATTTCAATGGAAGATAAAATAAGATTTATCCTTTCTTATGTTGAAAATAAGGGCTCTGTATGGATTGAAAAAATAGTAGAAAAATCGGTGTTTGATTTAATTGTTACTCTTTTAGCAATTTTAGAACTTATAAGAACTCATCAGATAAGGGTAACACAAGAAAGGAAATTTGGTAAAATTTTTATAGAAAAATATGAATCAGCCATCGCTTAAAAATATAGTTGAGTGTCTGCTTTTTGTTTCTGCAGCGCCGCTTTCAATAAAAAAAATAACTGCGGTTATAGAAAACGCAAAAGATATTGAAATACTGAAAGCAATTGAAGAATTAACTGCTGATTATGAAAAAGCAGATAAATGTGTTTTTATTCAGCAAGTTGCAGGCGGCTGGCGTCTGGCTACAAAAAACGAATACGGTGAATGGGTCCGAAAACTTTTTTCAAAGGAGATGACTTTTTTACTTAGCCGAGCCGCGCTTGAAGTGCTTGCCATAGTAGCGTATCGGCAGCCGGTTATTACACAAGAAATTGAAAATATCAGAGGGGTTTCTTCGGGCGGCGTTTTAAGGGGACTGCTTGAAAAAAATCTCATTAAAATTTCAGGAAGAAAGGAAGCGTTGGGAAGGCCCATACTTTATAGGACGACCGATAAATTTCTTGAATATTTCGGATTGGAATCAATATCCGATATTCCGCCTTTAGAGGAACTTGGGATTGAAAAAGAGGTAGATGATTTAGTGAGTAAACCTATTAATAAACAGACATAATGAAAGAAATAAGAAAGAAAATTGATAAAATAGATTCAAAAATAAATGAACTTCTTGATGAAAGAGCGCATTTAGTAAAAGAGATTGCAATAGAAAAAAAAATAAAAAATGAGCCTATTTATGATCCTCTCAGAGAAAAAAAAATAATAGAAAAGATATCTAAAAAAAAAGGATTTCCGTTGAAATCAAAAATAAATATTTTTAAAGAAATTTTTGCCGGTTCCAGCGAAATACAAAAGAAAATTATAAATAAATGAAAGGTAAAGTTCCGAAGCCGAGAGATATAATAAAAAAATTTCTGCCTTATGTGCCGGGAAGAAGTATAGAAGAAATAAAAGAAGAATATGGCGCAGGAGAAATAATAAAATTAGCGTCAAATGAAAATCTCTGGGGCGCATCACAGGAGGCGATAACAGCCGCCCGGCAAGAGTTGAAAAATATCAATTTCTATCCGCGGTCGGAACCGATTTTATTAAAAAAAGCCCTTGCTTCAAAATTAAATGTTTCTGTTAATTCAATAATATTCGGAAATGGGACTGATGAGATAATAGAGTTGATTGCTAAAACTTTTCTTAACGCAAATGATAATATTATAATTTCGGAAAATTCTTTCATAAGATTTAAGATGAGCGGCAATCTTATGGGTGTTAAAGTCCAAGAAGTGCCGCAGGATAATTTTACAATAAATCTAAAAGGAATTTTTGACGCTATTGATGAAAAAACAAAACTTATATTCATAGATAATCCCTGTAATCCGACAGGAACATTTGTAGAAAAAGAAGCATTGGCGGATTTTATATCAAAAATTGCGGCGAATTTTTCCCAGAATCCGCCGCTTGTTGTAATTGATGAAGCATATTTCGAATATGTCAATTCAGATAAATATTCAACGGCGTTGGATTTTAGAAATACTAACGGTAGCGGACATTCCGCAATTCCGCTTATGATTTTAAGGACATTTTCAAAAATATACGGACTTGCCGGTTTAAGGATAGGTTATGGGATTTCAAGTGAAGAAATTATTTCATTGCTTAATAGAATCAGACCGCCTTTTAACACAAACCGTATTGCTCAGGCGGCAGCGTTAGGGGCATTGAAAGAAGAGAAATTTCATAAAGATATTGCGCAGAGGACAGAAATAGAAAAGAAATATCTCTATGATGAATTTCAAAAATTAAATATTGAATGTATTCCGTCAGCAACAAATTTTATTTTAGTAAAGTTTGGACAGAATAAAGTTAAAAAACTCTGCGAATTTATCTTACAAAAAAGAATAATTCTGAGGCCGCTTGCTGGTTATAATCTTAAAGATTACATAAGAATAACTATCGGAAAAAGAGAACACAATATGAAACTTATAAGAGGAATAAAGGATTTTTTCAAAAAAGATAATGGCTAAAAAAATTTCGTAAATTTGCACTTAAAATATACTTTCAACAGGCGTGCAAATAATCGGTGGAAAAAAATGTCAAAAGTAAATGTTCCTTTTTTTCTAAAAGAGGAATACAGAAAGAGAGTAAAAAATGATTATAACACTTAAAAATGGGGCGTTGGAAAAAGAGATAAAGGAAATAGAAAATAAAGTGCGGGAATTAGGTTTTGTGCCTGAAGTTTCTATAGGCGAAATAAAAACACTTATACTTGTTAAAGGAGTGTATGCCGATCAATCGCAGGAGATATTTGAAGCATTTGAAGCAGTTGATAGTGTTACTCCTATTTGTGAACCGTATAAATTAGTTTCAAAGCAGTGGAAATCTAAAACAATTATCAATATTGACGGGATAGAAATAGGCGGTAAAAATATTATTTTTATGGCAGGTCCTTGTTCTGTTGAAAGTGAAGGGACAATGCTTGAAATAGCGGAATCCGTTAAAATAGCCGGCGCTTCTTTTATAAGAGCCGGCGCGTTTAAACCGCGAACATCTCCATATTCTTTTCAGGGAATGGGCGAAGAAGGGTTAAAAATTTTAAAAAAGGTATCGCTGAAAACCAACCTTAAAATTATAACCGAAGCAATGAATATAGCGCAAATTGAAATTGTTGAAAACTATGCCGATATTATTCAGATAGGCGCCAGAAATATGCAGAATTTTGAGTTGCTGAAAGCTGCCGGAAAAGCAAGAATTCCAATTCTTCTTAAAAGAGGGTTTTCAAATACCATAACGGAATTTCTTATGAGCGCGGAATATATTGCGTCCGAAGGAAATGAAAATATTATACTCTGCGAAAGAGGAATAAGGACATTTGAAGATTCAACAAGATTTACGCTTGATGTTTCAGCGGTTCCGGTAATTAAAAGTAAAACTCATCTTCCTATAGTTGTTGATCCTTCTCATCCGGCTGGAAAAAGAGAATTAGTTGAATCGCTTGCTCTTGCTGCCATTGCAGCCGGTGCCGACGGTTTAATTGTTGAGGTTCATACAAATCCGGAAAAAGCCGCATCAGACGGTTCTCAAACAATATATACCGCTCAGTTTGAAGAATTAGTTAAAAAAGCGGTAAAAATATCGGAAATTATCGGAAGATAAAATGTAAAATGCGTAATGAAATATAATAAAATTTCTATTATAGGAGTTGGATTAATTGGAGGCGCAGTAGGGTTAGATTTAAAATCCAAAGGATTAGCCGGTGAAGTTGTCGGCTGGGGAAGAAATGCCGAACATCTGAGGCAGGCAATCCAAGTGGGCGCTTGCGATAGAGTTACAGAAAATTT
>CAZPHG010000054.1:0-5763 GCA_964586585.1 uncultured bacterium
AAGAATGTTTTTTCCACTTTCCCAAGCCAAGTTCATCTGCCGGTATTATTTTTAAATAATAATCATCACCTGCGCCAAGTGTTATAAAAAAATCAACTTCCGCACCTTCTTTTCTATAAAGAAGCAAACTTAAATATTTATGATCTAAAAAATTAGCCGCAGTACGATATTTCATATAAGCGTAAGCGGTAGCTCCGGGCACAAGATCTACAAAATTCAATTCCAGTGACTGCTCTTTTGTTAATCCGCTTCCTCCGATTCTTTCATATATTTCTTTATAAATATCTTCTTTAAGCGGAGGATTATATTCGGGATTATCATAATTATTAATAGCATTTACCGTAAGAAATTCTGCGCCTTTTCCAACTGTCCATTTATTACCGACCATTTCAACTGATGCAAGAGCAATGCTGCCCGAAATATTTCTACCTTTTACTGTAATTCTCAGATGTTTTATAGATTCCCAATGCCTATCGTCGCCGACTCTCGGAATAGTAATTCTTTTCCAACCGGTCCAGTCAATATGAAGATACCTTTCAATGGTAGAGTCAAACCGCTGAAATTTTTCATGCGTATCTAAAAAACCATCGCCGTCTAAATCATTTGTATCTATTCTTCCGTTTCTTGCACCTATAATAAAAGTAGAACCTTGAAATATATAGTTCCAGCCCACATCTTCGCCGCTATCTAAAGTTCTATTATTATTTATATCTTCCGTCTTCAAAAATCCGCTGCCATCAGCATCTTCGGATATAGTGCCGAAATCAAACAGCAGTTCACTTCCTCTTCCATCACCTTTAATCCACATTTGAAAAGTATCTTTATCAGATAAATCAATCCCTCTTTTAGATATTGGAAAAACAATAGATTTTTCAGGAACTCCGCCTCCCTCCCAAGTTGCAGGAAGCTCATAATTTAAAATTAATGTTTTTATTCTTTCATCATCTATTTGCGGAACATTAACATTTATTTCACTTAAAAATATATCTTCTTCTTCTAAACTCAGCCATAAAGGAGAAGCTACTTCATTTGACGGAGTAGAAGATATTCTCCATAAATCCGCTACCATCGGCACAGCATAGACATCTCTTATTCCTTCCATATTATCAATCATTGCTCTGCCGAAAACATTAGGATTAAAAACGCTACGCGCTACTTCACCTCTAAAAGTTGTGGGAAACGGAAAATATCTCTTTCTTGGAATCTTAAGATTAAAATCACTACCTATAGCAACTGTGCTTCTTGGAGTTACGCCCACTCTCGGCACTTCTCTTGGCGCTGCCGACCAGTTATAGAGAAGCGTAGCGCCCAACGAAAAATTATCTGAAAATCTATATTCCCCACGCAATCCTATTAGTGTCTCTTGAAGAAACCCGACAAACGGCATATATTCAAAAGTTACCACAATATATGTAGTTTCATCTATCTCTTCGGGTCTTAGAAAAGTAAGAAATCCTGATGGATAGTCAATCCTATAATCTGTATCTCTAACTAAAACTCTACCATCTTTTACAACCCTTTCGCTTCCGCGGATGATATTAGGGCGAAGAAAATAGTTTTTAACAACCCTCTTAAATTCCACATAAATAATAAAATGATTTATAGGATTTATATTGTCATATATTTCAGAAAATCCGACACCTTTTTCTTCATTATAAAAAGGTGTCGGATCGCTAAATTCAATAATGCCCAAACCATGGTGAATTGTATAACCGCCCTCAGGCAAATCAATAGGATTGCGGTTCCGATCAAGAAATCTTAATATAAAATCATCTCTTAAAATTCTCGTTGCACCTAAATTATAACGGTTTTTTAATTCAAAGTTCAAAGTTTCATGTTCATCTTTAATGATAACAGGATATGTTGAATAACCTACTTCATATTTTCCATCACCATGCTTATATTTTATTGCTATTACATAATTTGACCTAACCGGCCTGGCTAAAGTAAGTATTCCTCTTGTATTATCTACAAAAAAATCCTTTCCGGGTACAAGTTTAGAAAAATGTCCGGTATAAGTTACGGTAGAACCAAAAAGTCTGACAGTCATTGTAGATTCATTATTTTCAATAATGTTTGAAGCGTCTTGATCGTCTATATATACATTCAAGGTGCCAGCATCAATAGGAAGATGCGAAGTTATGGTTCCGAGATTTATATTGAAATACTTCCTGCGTATATATGATATATCGGGAATATCTCTTTTTGTAAAAATTGTCTGCCCCGTAAATCTCCGAACTCCTGCTCTACCCTTTGTCTGAGAACCGATACCCATAAATTTAAAATCCCTATACTGACCTTTTACGCTCACTCCAAATACACTTCTAGAATAACCCATAAATTTAGTGCCTGGCATATTAAGAAAAATATCTCCGAATTTCGCTTCTTGAATAATTTCACCGGGATCTCCTTTATATATCACAGAAATTCTTCTGGCAGCTTCGTCAAAAGTCGGTCTTGTATCGTCATAGTTGACATTAACGGTAATTTTATCACCCACTGTGCCTTTAATTCTAACCCTTAATTCCTGGTCCATTTCAAAGCCCCTTGTCACGCCTCTAGGAACGCCAACAACAGTTCTCTCCTCTTCATCTCCAAGAAAAAAGACCTCCCCGTATTTAACAGAAATTGATTTCATTCCTGTAATACTCATTCTCGTTTCAAGAGGCAGTTCATGTACAGCAAGCGGAAAATCTTCTCTTTGAATTATTTCTGTAGGTACTTCCGTTTCTATGAAATTATAGACAACAGGAATTTCAAAGATTCCTTCTCTTTTATCCTTTTTAATTTTTTCCCATAACTCGTCATCAAAATTTAGTTTTCTGTTATCTATAAAATACTCAAACTCTTCGATAAGAGTTGTAGGAGTAGACATCCCAATATCAAAAATTTTATAATCATCTTCACTTAATAAAGAAAATCCATCCCTTCCGGATACATCAGTTGAAAGAAAAAAAAGAAATAAAAGCACAATAAACAATTTACTAATTTTTAATTTCATACACTACTTATACTATAAAAATTTGCATTATTCAAATAAAAATTTTAATATGTCATTATAATGAAAATTTTCACAAAATATATTTTAAAACAATTTATTACAACCACTCTTTTAAGCCTTACACTTTTTGTATTCATCCTTTTAATGGATAAAACTTTTCAATTTGTAAATTTAGCAATAAATAAAGGAATCGGCATTGTTCCTGTATTTATTCTTCTGCTTTTATCTATGCCTATTCTTATCGTCCTTGCCATGCCTATGGCAACACTTGCCGGCGGAATACTTACTTTCAGTCGACTTGCAGGAGATAGTGAACTTACTGCAATCAGGACTTCCGGAAGTTCATTAATGCCTATTTTGCGGCCGGTGATTCTTGCGTCATTAATTATTGCTGCAATTATGATTCCATTTAATTATAATATTGCGCCTGCTTCACAGTATATCTTCAGAAATAAATTTTTAGATATTGCAATAAAAAATCCTGCATTACGGATAGAGGAATCCACTCTTATTAAAATTCCGCCCTACACTCTTTTATGCTTTGATATTGACCATAAGAACAATATTATGAAAGAAATAATAATACTCCGTAAAGCTGAGGGCGGCAAACCGGCAATATCAATTACAGCACGCAAAGGAACATGGAGCATAGGCGAAAAAGGCGAATTATTTCTTACATTATTTAACGGAACAATTAAGCAGCCGGATACTTTAGAACATAAAAAATTAAGTTCCATAAATTTTACTGAATACACTCTCATTTTAAGAGCACCTGAAAAATTGAAACACTTCAGCAAAAGCATAGAAGCAATGACAGCTCGGGAACTGCAAACAGAAATTAAACGTCTTAAAACCAAAAAACTTCCTACTTACAATTTAGAAGCAAGATATCACCTTCGCGGTTCGCTTGCGGGCGCGGTACCTATTCTTCTTTTAATTGGAATATCTCTTGGAATACGCACAGAAAAAAAAGGTAAAGCAGTTGGCTCCGGGATGGGAATAGCAGCATTATCAATTTATTATTTTTTATTAGTTGCAGGATTAAAACTTGCTTCTAATGGAACTCTGCCGCCTATAATAGGAGTATGGATGCCAAATTTAATTATGGCAGCAGTTGGAACGATCTTTTTTTATAAGAGATTGTAACGAAATTCTGAATAAAGTTTACTATTCACCTATATATATAAATGAAAATAATTAAAAAATATATTTTAACAAATTTTATAAAACTTTATCTTAAATTGTTGGCAGCGTTGCTTACTATTGTAGTAATAACACATATTTTTGATTTTCTTCATGTATTCCTTGAAAAGAAGCCTGACATTGGATTATTAGTAATTTATTTTCTTAATCGACTTCCTGAATGGACTGTTACAATGATGCCGGTAGCAACACTTTTATCTGTTCTTTTTTTACTTCAATCATTATTAAGACATAATGAGATTACAGCAATAAAAAGTTCCGGAATAAAAACAATATCAGCTCTGCTGCCTCTTATAATATTTTCAATATTTTTAAGCGGTATTGCTTTTTTAATATATGAAGGTCTGGCGCCTAAAACAAATGCATATGCTGATAATTTATTTTTGATAATCAGAGGCAGGGAACCGCGGACAATAAGTACTATCAGAAAAAATTTTACATATCTCGGCGAAAATAAACTCTACGCTATAGATAGATTTGAAATTGATACTATCACAGGATTTAAAATCATTGAATTTTTTAAAGGCACAACCCGCGAAAAAACACTGATTACAGCAGAAAAAGCTGTTTACGACGGAAAAAACTGGATTCTTCATAACGGCGCAAAAAGAAAATTTTCCCGCAAAGACGGACAAATGATATCTTATAATAAATTTACAAAAAAAGAAATAGATATAAAAGAAACCCCTTATGATTTTCGTTTTCCGAAAAAAGTATCGGAAGAAATGGATTTTTGGACACTGCAATCTCATATAAGAAAATTAAATAGAGGAGGATTTTCTACATTAAAAGAAGAAGTTCTACTTCATCATAAAATTGCTTTTCCATTTTCAAATACAATTATACTTATATTAGGTATCCCGTTGGCTCTTTGGGGCGGAGTAAAGAATCGCATAAGAGGATTTTTCATATCGCTTTTAATATGTTTTGCTTATTGGGGCGCTATTTCTATCGGAAAATCGCTTGGAACGGGCGGAATTCTTCCTCCTGCACTCGGCGCCTGGGCGGCAAATATAGTATTTGGGAGTATTTCTATTTTAATGTTTGGGATTGCTAATGAATAAAGTTATTTTGGTTCTTACTTATTTAAGGTGGAGTTATCGTCTGAAAGTTGTGTAAAAAAATGATAGCATAAAAAAAGAATCAGTTAATCCTAAAAAATCTGATGTGAAACAGATATTGGAGTATCAAATCCTGTTTTTAATTCATTAGTATCAACACTTGAAGTAGATATAATTACATTAAAATTTCAATTTTCATAATCTCATACCTTCTAAACCGCATAAAGCAGAAATTATAAACTCTCCAACTCGTTACTCTATGTCCCCATATCCCAGGACTTTAAATATTTTTCCTGCTCGGCAGTCAGTTTATCAATAGACATTCCCATTGTTGCAAGTTTAAGCGATGCGACTAAATAATCTATATCAGCCGGTACTGTGTAAACCTTTGCCGTAAATGTTCCTTTATTTTTTACTGCATATTCGGATGTAAGCGCCTGAACTGCAAAGCTCATATCCATAACAGATGCAGGATGCCCTTCGGCGGCGGCAAGATTA
>CAZPHG010000055.1:0-5711 GCA_964586585.1 uncultured bacterium
TCTCGCTTAACAAATATAATATACCTAAATCAACAGTATAGGCACTCTTTGAAGTATTATACAGCGATGTATCAACATTATCTGATGTAATATTTACAGATAAATATCTAACAGTAGTACCAAGATATAAAGAACCCGCCCCTGTCTTTTCATTAACCTGTATACCATAAGATAAGATAAATACATTTTCTGTTGCTTGATCTAAATAGTTATAATGTAACCAACCTCCTCCAATTGTTCCTGTTCTTAAAGGATGTGCAAATGCAGCGTAGCCTGCCGTGAAATCAACTAATGAGAAAGGTTGGCTATACATAAAAGTAACTTCGGGATGATTTAAACGTGCTATTCCAGCAGGATTCCATGTAATTGCATTAACATCATCTGCTATTGCAACAAAACTACCTCCTAATCCAACAGGTCTCGCACCCCATTCCCTATTGGTAAAAAACCCTTCAGAATAAACCTGGCTAGTTTTGCACAGCAACAAAAAAGCAATAATAGCTACCATTTTTAAAACAACCTTTACACTTCTTGATTCAATCATTTCACCTCCTCGTAAAATAACTATCCTTTTACAGCACCTGCTGTAAGACCTCGTACAATATGTTTCTGCATCAGGAAAAAAAGTATCAACACTGGAATAGTGCTTACTGTAGCTGCAGCCATAACCAAATCATACCTGTTCTGAAAATTACCTACAAAAAGCCTAATACCAACAGGTATTGTCATACTTCTTGCTTCTGTAAGCACCCAGGCGAACATTAACTCATCCCATGCAGTTAGAAATATAAATATTCCTGTTGCAATAATTCCCGGTAGCGCCAAAGGAATAACAATTTTTACAAAAATCCCTAATTTGGAACATCCGTCAATTAATGCTGCCTCTTCTATTTCTATAGGTATAGCTGCAAAAAATCCTCTCATTATCCATATGGAAAAAGGGATAAAAAAAGCTGAATATATAAATATCAATCCTGGCAGTGTTCCAATTACTTGTATACCTGTAACTACCTGAAACCTCACAAACATTGAATAGATAGGGATAAGAAACATTATAGCCGGTATCATTTGGGTAGCAAGAATTGATGTGCTTACGAACAAAGAACCTGGAAAACGAAATCGGGCAAGTGAATATGCTGCCATTGTAGCAAATATCATTGCTATTACCATTGTAGCACCACATACAATTAAACTGTTTCTCAAGAATAGACCAAAATCTATATTCTCCCACATATCTATATAATTTTCAAAACGCCATTCTCTAGGTAAAAATGTTTGTTCATGAGAAAGTATTTCATGATTATTTTTCAAAGAAGTTGTTACCATCCAGTAGATAGGAAACATTGTTACTATCAAAATACAGAGTAACAATAAATTGTACATTCTATTAATCCATCTTTTTTTTCTTTTGGGCGTAAAAATCATTTTGCTATTAATTCCTTTTTAAATATTCTGTACCATATAAGAACCAGCCCTATCATAAGGAA
Organism: uncultured bacterium; assembly: GCA_964586585.1. Lineage (GTDB taxonomy): Bacteria > CG03 > SLGR01 > SLGR01 > CAZPHG01 > CAZPHG01. Next base: position 1,488 of record CAZPHG010000055.1, read on the forward strand.
CATCAGTACAATTGAAGCAGCTGCTCCGGTTCCAAATTCCCACAAATTAAATGAATTTCTAAAAAGATTTGTCATTAAAAGATCGCCCCACTCGCCAGGGAAACCCGCCCCGTGACCAAACATCATCATTACTATGTTAAAGGAGTAAACATTATATATCATGCCAAAAAGAATAAGTATAGACCACACAGGTTTAAGCATTGGCCATGTGATTTTCCAGAATCTATTCCAAGCTGAAGCACCATCTATTGATGCTGCATCATAATAATCATCAGGAATTGTCTGTAGTCCTGCCAGCAACAGCAACATCGCAAATGGCCAAAAACGCCAGATAGTAGGAATAATTATTGCCCAAATAGCATTCCTACCCATAAGCCAGAAAGGTCTTACTGCAAATATACCGAATACATCCGTTAATAGGTAATTAATTATGCCTATATGCTTCTGCCACATAAACCCCCAGAGCAACCCAACAATATAAGTCGGTACTATCCAGGGAAATAGAAAAAGAGTTCTAAACACCCGACGCCCTTTAAACTGACGGTTTAACAATAAAGCCACAATCATACCAAAAAATAATTGTCCAACTGTTACAATAATTGCATAAATAACTGTATTTCTAAAAGCCTGAGTCAACCCCAATCGAATTGGGCTCTCAGCAACAAAAAGGACCTCATAATAATTCCTAAACCCAACAAATGGTGCCCCTAAATAATATCTAAAAGTAAACTGGTCTAATCTAAGAAATGAAATAATGAAAGCTTGCACCATTGGGAAAAAGTGTATTATTATCATTCCAAAAAAAGTAGGAAACAAAAGGTAGTAAGCAAACTTGTGTTTCTTTATTTGATTTAAAAGATCATTCTTTTTTTTCATCTTTAATTATCTATCAGCTCCCCTCGCGAGTTGGTGATTCATCTCTCTTACTAAATAATCTATTTGCTCCCTTAAATCCTTTTCGGTAAACTCTCCAAATACACCCGCAACATTATCCCAAATTATCCCAAGCCTTCGTGTAAGCACTGTTTCAAGTGGCCCCCATTGAGCTATACAGGGATAAACTCTGCCGTAGCTCATTGCAGATTCTTTAAAAACTCTTCTTTTGGGATCTTCATATATCAATGGACTCTCAAAAGCCTCTATCATAGAAGGAAGAAACCCGCTCAGTTGATGGTATTTCAACTGAGCTTCCTTGCCGATTAGATATTTCACTACTTTCCATGCCTCTTCAGGATAGTCGGAATTTTCAAATATCGCAAGATTACTTGAACCTAAAAATGTATACCTGCCGACAGGACCTTTAGGATAAGGAGCTACCCCAAATCTGGTCGCTGCCAGAGTATCTCCAGCACCACCTTCCTCCTCCGGGATTTCAAATGCTCTCAAGGTCCAGGGTCCATCCATATACATAACATATTTACCCGCAGCAAAACCGGTTGCAATCTGGAAAGTATTTTGCTCAAGGGCCCATTTCGGCACATACCCTCTCGTTACAAGGCCCGTATAAAATTCTAACCCTCTAAAACTTTCTTCGGTATATAATGCCGACATGGTGTTATCGTAATTCATAAAGTCTCCGCCGAATGCCCATATCCATGGAGCGATAAAGTGGATAACATTCCAATCGTTTTTCCCCGGCATACCAAATGGATATACTCTAAAGTATCCATCTTTAGGTTCCTTTTCTTTCGCTTCTTCTCCAAAGAATAAATTAGCTTCTGCATCAGACACTATGTGAGTCTCATTGAGTTTTCCTAGTGTGTTCTCAAAAGATTTCCAATCATATATATCTTTGACAGTTAAACCAAGTTTTTCAAATATATCTGTTCTATAAAATAACGCTCTTGTATCAACTATCCACGGTACAGTTGTAATTCTATCTCCTAATCCAAATACTTCTCGTATTTCAGGTATAAAACTTTCACGACCTATATCTCGCTCAACTTTTTGGGTAATATCTAATAAACCTCCCATAGAATCTATTGTTCCTACCCAGGTAGAACCTATTTGAACTATATCAGGACCAACTTTACTCGTTACTGCGGTTGTAATTCTAGGCCAGGCAGCGCCCCAATCTAATGAAGTAATTTCAACTCTAATATTGGGATGTTTTTCATAGAAACCAGCGAGTACCTCCTGAACATCTTTTGCCGGTCTTGCACTATTTGGCATTATCCACATACTAAGTACAATTTCTTCATCTCCTTCTTGAACTTGAACTCTCTCTTTTTCTCCACAGCTAAGAGTGAATAAAATAGAAATAACTAAAATAGTTTTTATATATTGCTTTAACATTATTTACCTCCTTAGAAAATAAATATTACTAACACTTAACCTGCAATTTATGTGCCAAATCACATATGGGCGTTCTTTTAGACTTAAAGAAGAAAATTAACGGATAAATAAGCGTAAAACTGTCTTTACGGTTGTCTTGTCACTATATCTCAATACCAAACTTTCTCATTTTATAATACAGTGCTTGTCTGCTTATACCAAGCATTTTTGCAACTTTTGTTTTGTTATCAGTTCTATTAAACGCGTTTATAATTACACTTTTCTCAAGCTCACCATTTGATTCTTTTACCATTTCCTTAATTGGCTGAACAGATTTATTGCAAGAAACAAGATTACTTGACAAAGCAAGATGTTCAGGATAAATAATATTATCAGCTATTAATACTGCTCTTCTTATTACATTTTTCAGTTCTCGAACATTGCCGGGCCATGTATACCTTCTAAATATTTCTTTTACTGAATAAGACAATCTCTGGATTATTTTAGAGAATTCTTCATTTGCCTGCTTTAAAAAATATTCTGTTAAATAAAAAATATCTTCTTCTCGTTCTCTTAATGGTGGAACATATATATTGAATTCATTAAGACGGTGAAAAAGGTCTTCTCTAAATTCACCTTTTCCTATTTTTTCCTCAAGCGATATATTGCTATCAGCAATTATACGCACATCAATTTTTATTATCTTTTTACCCCCGATGCGCTGTATTTCCTTTTCCTGCAAAACTCTCAATAACTTTGCCTGGGCAGAATATTTTAAATTTGAAACTTCATTTAAAAATACAGTGCCTCCATTAGCAATTTCAAAATTTCCTTTTTTTCTTTTGTCTGCACCTGTAAAAGCTCCCTTTTCGTAGCCAAAGAGTTCACTCTCTATAAGATTCTCTGGCAAAGTACCACAATCAACCACAACAAATGGTTTATCATTCCTTAAACTATCTGAATATATAATTTGAGCTATTACTCCCTTACCCACTCCGCTTTCCCCTTGGATTAAAACACATAAGTCAGTAGGAGCAACTTTCTCTGTAAGAGATACAACTTCTTTTATCTGCTTGCTATTTCCAATCAAATCTTCTTTTTTAATAGACTGGGATTGCAATGCTTTTTGGACAACAAGAAGAATATCTTCTTTCTTAAATGGTTTGGTAATAAAGTCGATTGCCCCTAATTTCATAGCTTTAACAGCAGTATCTACTGTTCCATAACCTGTGAGCATAACTACAGGGAGATGTTTGTATATTGATTTAATATTTTTTAATAATTCCAGACCTTTTGAATCCGGTAAATTTATATCAAGAAAAATAATATCAGGTTTTTCCTTTTTAATCTTTTCTAAGCCTTTTTGTGCCGTATGTGCAATACTTGTGCGGTATCCTTCATTAGAAAAAACATTGTTTAATATATCGCATAATATTTTTTCGTCATCTATTACTAGAATTGACATTTATCTTTTCCCTACTTTTTTCAAGAAAACTTCGCAACCACACTGTTCTAACAATTACTCACACCGTTCTCTACCCTTCTTCTTATTACCACATTACAAATCCGCTTGAAAATGTCCAATAACTTCTCCATCTATTTTCATTAAGCGGTCTCGCCATTTCAAAATTTATAAAAACAGGCGCTAATTGCATCAAATATATATTTAATTTTATGCCAAATCCACATGATATTCCAACATCTCCAAAATGATCAGGAAAAGAATTATCGTCAAATGCGGAACCTGTATCTAAAAATGCCGCAATTGACATACTATGTATATTTATATCAGGCCAGATAAAAAACCAATGCCAGTTTATTTCATCAAAAAGCATATAGCGAAATTCATTGCTTAATGATATAATATTCTGTCCGCGCATAAAATTTCTTTCATATCCTCTTAATCTATAAGGTGCTCTATTAAACAATTCAGAACGTGAATCTAATTTA
>CAZPHG010000056.1:0-5708 GCA_964586585.1 uncultured bacterium
ATAACAATTCCAATCCTCATATTAGGCTCCATCTATCCTATGGAAAATTTTAATACTGCACTGGATTATAATTTAACTCCGATAATTGCAAGCAGTTATTCAGCAACCGCATTAGAAGAAATCTCTAAAAAAAGAGGCAAGAAAGCATCATTTCATTTAGAAGTAGATACGGGCATGGGAAGAGTTGGAGTTTCTCCCGAAGCTGCAATTGAATTATGGAACAAAATAGAAAAATCAGAATATATTTTTGGAGAGGGAATATTTACTCATTTTTCATCTGCGGATGAGAATTTAATATTCACTTCAAAACAAATTGAAAGATTTAATCGGCTTATTGAAAATATAAAAAATCTGCCTGAATATATTCACGCTGCAAATACAGCAGGAAGTATAAATTTTCCAAATGCGCATTTTAATATGATTCGACCGGGTCTTGCTCTTTATGGGCTTTATCCTGCTGGAATAAAAAGAGAGAGTATTCAGTTTGAACCGGCGCTTTCATGGATAAGTAAAATAGTATTTCTGAAAAAAGTTAAAAAAGGAACCCCGATAAGTTACGGCGGCGTATGGAAAGCGCCCGCTGTTTCTAAAATAGCTACTATATGCGTTGGTTATGCTGATGGATATACAAGGGATCTTTTCAATAAAGCAGAAGTTATTATAAGAGGAAAAAAATGTCCTGTTGTCGGAAGAGTATGTATGGATATGATAATGGTGGATGTTTCTGAAATTGCTGATGTTTCTGTAGGCGATGATGTCTTATTACTCGGAGAAAAAAACGGTGAAAAAATTACAGCAGAGGAAATGGCTCAATGGGCAAATACTATAAATTACGAGATAACTACAAATATTTCTTATAGGGTGCCAAGAATATTTACAACCCCTCAAACCCCTAAATGAAAAAACAGTTGATTATCGCAGCGGATAGTGTTTACGGCGCTACAAAAATGACAGCATCTGTAATCGGCTGGATTTTTAAAAAGCCGGAAAGCATTTTAAATATATTTAAACAAATGGTGCGGATAGGAGTAGATTCATTACCAATAGTGCTTCTTGCTTCTTTATTTACTGGAATGGTGCTTGCTCTTCAGAGTGGTATAGCTTCCGAGGAATTGTTTGGGCAGGCGATTTTTTTAGGAATACTTGTTGCCTTTTCTATGACATTAGAGTTAGGTCCTGTTTTAACGGCAATCGTTGTAGCGGGAAGAGTCGGAGCTTCCATAGCAGCTCAGCTCGGCAGTATGAAAGTTACAGAACAGATAGATGCAATATACACTCTTGGAACCACCCCTGAAAAATATCTTATAACCCCTCTTTTTATATCTACTATCATAATGGTGCCGTTAATTACTTTGCTGGCAATTCTTACAGGAATTTTTGGAGGACACATTGTAGCTACTGCTACATTTGATATACCGTCAAATGTATATATTAGCGATATAGTTACCCACCTTGATATAGTGCATTTTGTTCACGGTATTATAAAATCATTTTTCTTTGCGTTTATCATAGTCACAGTGAGTTGTTATAATGGTTTGAATACTTCGGGAGGAGCCGAAGGCGTGGGAAAAAGCACTACGCGAGCAGTAGTTGTTTCAATGCTGTTAATTCTTGTATCGAATTATTTTCTATCGCTTTTTCTAAAAATGGTTGGTATAATATGATTGAGATAAAAAATTTATACAAAAAATTAGGAACAAATGAAGTTTTAAGCGGCTTAAATTTAGATATAAATGATGGAGAAATATTTACTCTTTTAGGCGGCTCCGGTGCAGGAAAGAGTGTATTTCTCAAAAATATTATAGGACTTATGCCTCCGGATTCCGGGAGTATAAAAGTTGATGGGCAGGAAATAGTTAAGCTGTCGCAAAAAAAACTTTCAAAGATTCAGGCAAAATTCGGAATGATGTTTCAAGGGGGCGCTCTTTTTGATAGTTTAACCGTTAAAGAAAATATAGCATTTGGAATGGAACGGCTTACCTCATATAGTCAGGAAGAAATATCTCGTCAGGTGAAAGAGTATCTTGATATAGTGGGACTGAAAGGCGTAGAAAACTATCTGCCGGAAGATCTTTCTATCGGAATGAAGAGAAGAGTCGCGTTGGCAAGAGCTGTAGCCGCCCATCCACGTTACATACTTTATGATGAGCCGACAACAGGACTGGATCCGATAATGACTAATGTAATATGCAAACTTTTTATTGATCTTCAAAAAAAACTTGATATTACTTCAGTCATAGTCACTCATGATTTAACAACTGCGTTCAGAGTATCTGACCGTATAGGACTGCTTTATAACGGAGTTATTATAGAGGTAAATGAGCCATCAAAATTTAAAAATTCAAATAATGAATATGTAAAAAAGTTTCTTGGCGATTTTGGAACATCAAAGCGAACAAAATAATTGGAGGTCAAATTATGCTTAGTCCTCAGACAAAAGTAGGGTTTTTAATAATAGCAGGAATTTTAGGTATTGCTACAGTGATTTTTACTTTAGGAGATATTACTCTTAAAAAAGGTTATGAATTTTATATTTTATTTGATGATATAGCTGATCTTCCCTCACGCTCAGCTGTAAAAATATCAGGTGTAAATGTTGGAAGAGTAAGCAGTATTAAATTATACAAAGGAAGGGCGCGTGTAAAAGTTTGGATAGAAGATGATGTCCAGATATACAAAAATACTCGTCCTAAAATATTGAGAATGGGACTTATAGGGCACACTTATCTGAGTATAACTATGGGAACGAGCGAATATCCTGTTATAAAAGAAGGAGATATTATTGAAGGAATAAGTCCACTGAGTTATGAAAAAGTTATAGATGATTTAGTTTCTAAAATTAATGAATTTTCAGAAATTTTTAAAGGTTTGGAGACGGAATATTTAATTAACAATATCAGTGGCGCATTTTCAAATATAAAAGAAGTAAGCGGTTCTTTAAATTATGCTATTGGAAAAAGAGGAGAAAACTTAAAATCTATTATTGAAAATTTAGATAATTTATCAAATAATTTGAATAGTATTTTTGGTGAAAAAGAAGGCGCGATAAAAAGCAGTATTGCAAATATAAATACTGTTAGCAGAGAATTGAAATTAATTTTAACGGATGTAAGAGCAGGAAAAGGGCTGGTAGGAAAAATTTTCACATCAGTTGAAACCGAAGAAAAAATAGATGAGATGATACATAATATTTATCTCGCATCTCAAAATCTATCAAAAACGATGGACAGAGTAAAGGGAATTTCTACATATATAAATGCGAAAATTTTCTATGATTTAAGTGAAGAACTATTTAGAAGTTATTCATCATTAACTCTTTTAACAGGCGGAGGAAAATATCTGAATGTGGGGATTGAAAACATAAGACCGGAAGGCAGTATTTTTGATGCAGGAAACGATAGGGCAAATGCTCTTACATTAAAAGCAGGCAGGCAATTTGGAAATTTTACTGTGTTCGGCGGCTTAATTCGGGCATCAGGCGGAGTAGGCGCAAGCTGGAATTGGAAAGAAAGAGTTGAAATTAGCTCAAAAATATTTGAATTTTCGCGAAATAATCCATGGTTGAGTGTTTCTTCAAAATTAATGCTTACTGATTTTATAAGTATCGGATTATCATATGAAAATATACTTGAAGAAGGCAGTTTACGCGCCGGATTCGGGATTTATGTTAAATGATATCTGTGAAAGCGAATTTTGGTGGTTTTAATGGCTTCTTTGAGTATCGGAATTTCAAAAATCCGATACAAAAGAAATACGAAATACGAATATCGAAATCCGAAACAAATGCGAAATACGAAAGTTTCAAATTCTAAACAGTTTGGAGCATTATGATTTAGGATTTGTGATTTGTTTAGTATTTATTATTTCGTTTTTAGGATTTTGCCGAATGAAATGAGGTTAATTTAATGACTTTCGAATGTATTGAATGTGGTTATTCTTCTGTGAAATGGCAGGGAAAATGTCCTTCCTGCGGCGAGTGGAATACATTTGAAGAAGTAAGTAAATATCAAGTTTCAAAAGCAGGTGTAGAAAAACTTTTAAATACGGAAACGAAAAAACTTTCTGAAATTGAATATTCAAATTTAAAAAGACTTAAATGTGGTATATCAGGGTTTGACCGGCTTCTTGGCGGCGGAGTAGTTGAAGGTGAAGTTATACTTTTAGGGGGTCCGCCTGGAATAGGAAAAAGCACTCTTTTTCTTCAGATTGCGGATAAGTTTGCTTCACAGGGGCTGAAAGTTCTTTTTGTTTCAGGAGAAGAAACACCGGCTCAGATAAAAATACATTCCGACCGTTTAAAAATAAGCGGTAAAAATATTACTGTTGTAGGTTCGGGCGATATTACAGCGCTTGAAGGAATTGTTGCAGAAAAATGTCCTAAAATAATTTTTGTTGATTCAATACAGGCGGTTATGGATCCGGAATTAGGAGGTTCGCCCGGTTCGCTCAGACAGATTAAAAAGTGCGGGCAAAAATTGACAGTATTGGCAAAAAATTCAGGTGCAGTTATTTTTATTTCAGGTCAGATTACCAAGCAGGGAGATATTGCCGGTCCAAAGGTGCTTGAACATATAGTTGATGTTGTTTTCTATATAGATTTAACTGATGGAAATGAGAGAATAATGAGCGCGGCAAAGAACAGGTTTGGTTCATGCGGAGATTTTATGCTTTTTGAAATAACTGATACCGGACTTGTAGAGACAGAAACTTCTACCGCTATAGAAAATAAAATTATTCAGGGACAGGCGTCCTGCTCTACACGCCGAGGAGCAAGATTAACAGTGGTAGAACTTCAGGCGCTTGTTACTACAAGTTATTTTGAATATCCTCTAAGACGCACAAGCGGATTTTCTCGTGAAAGGTTGCTGATGCTTACGGCAATAACAATGAAATATCTTGGGTTGAAATTATCAAATATGGATGTATATCTTAATGTAAGCGGTCCAAACAAAGTTTCTGAAAGGGTTTGTGATTTGGGAATTGTTGCGGCAATTTATTCTAGTTGTAAAAATATAGGACTCTCAAATAAAATAATGTTTTTAGGAGAAGTAGGACTTAGCGGTGAGGTTCGTTCGGTTAAAGATATAAAAGAACGAGTTAATTTTGCCGCAAGAAATAATTTTGAAATAGTTGTACTTTCTGATTATAAAGAAACAATACCAGAAAATATAACTGTCAGAAAAATTTCTAAATTAAGCGAGTTGAGAGATATTATATAAAAAACACGAAACAAGGATTTCAGGTTAGTGGTTCCGTTTTAAGCGGGGTAGGGGTATAAAAATGTTTATAAAGATAGCAAGATTAGTGGTAATAGTAGCCGGTCCTGTAATCGGATATTTTGAAATATCTCAGGATGGAGCAGGAATACTGATAGGAACGGCAGCGGGGCTTTTGATAATAGGTGTTGAAATAATAATACAAAAAATACGGCTGGATGATTTAATTGCAGGTTTTTTAGGGTTGATGTTAGGATTGATATTTGCCAGTTTAATTAAATATGCTGTTCCGATTTTAATTGATTCGCCTAAAGTTACTGATATGTTCAGACAGTATAGTCTTCTTATGAGTGTTGTTTTTGGTTATATAGGAATGCTGATTGCCGTTAAAAAAAAAGAAGAACTTGCGCTATTAGATAAAGATTTACATTTTACAGGCAAAAGTTTTTATCAGACCATAAAGATAGTTGATACTTCTACAATTATTGATTC
>CAZPHG010000057.1:0-5687 GCA_964586585.1 uncultured bacterium
GCCACCGAATTTCATTTCTTCAAAAACCACACGAGAGCCTATATCATCTTTCAGAATAATTTTTATTTTCCTATCTATTCCACTTTGAATTACTTCATAATATATAATTTCCTCCCTTACAATTTTCTGACTGCTTGACAATTTAGAAATTGTAATTTCTACAGGAGTATTTTTATCAATAATCGTTCCTTCAAGTGGCGATTGCAAAACCACTGTGCCTTCTCTAAGTTCATCATTTATCACTGTACTTACCTTTGTAATTTCCAAATCAATTTCTTTCAGCAATTCTTCTACTTTCGTCACCGGACGGGCTAAAAGATTTATCATTCTCTTTATTTTAGCTTCCTTAACAGGACCCCTTGAAACTACAATATTTATATAAATGTTCTTTCCTACTATATCTCCGGCGGGTGGATGCTGAGAAATTACAAAATCTCTTTTTACCGTATTGGAAAAAGAGCGAATCTGTTCGCCCATTAATAGACCGGATTGTCTAACAAGCAACTCCGCCTGCCTCAATGATTTTTCAACTATAGAAGGAACGAACACTACTTTTCCGCCTGAAGAAATAACAGTTTCTAACGCTCTACCTTCCCTAACCGTGATTCCGGGCGGTGGAGATTGTGCTATAATACTTCCTGCCGGTAAATCAGTATCAAATTTTTCTGCAATTTTTACAAGCGAAAGATTCTTCCTTGCAAGAGTGGTCAGCGCCCGGGAAAGCGTCATTCCTTCAATATCCGGTGTTATTACTTCTTTTCTGGTATGGATTATTTTACCCATAAGAATATTAACCATTATTACGGTTAATATTCCTGTGATAACGAGAAAAAATATAATACCGACAATTGCTATTATTGAAATTTGTTTTTTATTCTTCATTTATTTTTTTCAAAAATTCTAAATAATGTAGGGAGCGAAGCGTTAAGAAAAACAACCCTGCGAAGCGTTAAAAAAACGATACATACGCTATCGTTTTTTAGCGAAGCATTCCTGGATTTCTCAAGTCCGCTCTTTCGGGTTCAATGAATTGAACCCATACACCTTACCCTTTTACTTTCTCAATAGATAATACAAAATTGCAATTGATAATGCAATAACAATATATATCCACCATCGGGGTTTTTCTTCTAACACTTCTATTATTCCGATTTTTTTGTACGGATTTTCAATAGCTCTTCCTACAATTCCGGGTCCAAACCTCACGATTATTTCTACTCCTTCGGGAGTATCCTTTACATCTTCAACACTTGCTGAAAGCGGAATTATCTCTCTACCTTTTCTTGCGCCAAGCAAACGCGAAAGATATATGCCGATATCCCTGTCATCTATAATATTTGTATACACCATATCACCCGCTTCAATATCCTCTACTCTTATAAATGGAGAACGGTTTTTATTCCTGATAATTTCTATATCCAGCGCTATAAGCGAGCTATACGCTTCTTCGTCTGTAAGGTGAAAATTAAATTCATCCATTACTTTTTCAGTAGTAGTTAAATATTTAAACTGCCGTAAATTTAATTTCTGAATTTCAATTTCAATATCTATATCGCAATCTAACCCCGTATCATATTTAACGGATTCCGTTAAATCTTCTTTTATTATATCTTTAATACTTTTAATATCTTCTGCCGACCAGTATCTGTAGAATATTTTATTTTCATACTCCTGTGCTTTAAAAAGCAGCAATTGCTCTATATTTTGGGTAATTTCTCTAAGACTGCCGTCTTTAAGGCGGCTGGAATAAAGTTCTTTTTCAAATGCAAACCACTGTTTTTTTATATCTGCCTCATATATTGACGGATTACATCCGGCAACCGCCGCATGGCGGAGCATTTTCTTTGTACGGCTGTTAAATATAAAAAGAAGCAATCCGTAAATCTTTACTTCTGCTGATTTAAACCTGCATTTTATAACGCCTATTGGTTTAATATCCATCAGAATATTTCTAAGCGCAAGAGATATGTTTCCCCCCGCATCTTCCATATAATCTTTTGCTTCTTCTTTATTACAGCCTGTCTCTTCTATTAAAGTTTCAATATCAGCGAATATTACTTGCTTCTTGGATGGAATTTTAAGTACACCTCCTTCATTCTTCTTTTAGTAATCTGCGTATACCTCTGCGTTGTCTGCAGCTTTTTATGTCCGAGCATATCCTGCACAGAACGCAAATTGCAGCCCCTCTCAAGCATATGGGTAGCAAAAGAATGCCTAAGAGTATGCGGTGATACATTTTTAGATATTCCCGCAATCATTGCATATTTTCGGACAATTCTTCTTACACTTCGCGAACTTAGGCGATTTCCGGTTACAGTTATAAATACTGCATCTTCATTTTGTCCCCAGCCAAGTTCCTCTCTTACTTTTAAATATTTATACAGACAATGGACCGCAATATTTCCCAAAGGAACTACCCTCTCGCGATTACCTTTCCCTAATACTTTTGCGGTGCCACCAAGTAAATCAAGGTTTTTTAAATTTAACGCGCAGGCCTCCCCCACTCTACAGCCGGACGAATAAAGAAACTCTATTAATGATTTATCTCTTAAATCAAGCTTCTGCTGACCGTAATCATAATCAAGAAGCATAATCACTTCATTTATTTTTAAAACATTAGGATATTTAAACATAACAGCGCCCGAAGAAACTTTTATAGTCGGATCAGTGGAGGTAAGTCCTCTTTTTTTTAAAAATCCGTAAAAACTTTTTAATGTAGAAAGTTTTCTGTTCATAGATGACCGCGATAGCGATTGTTTTAATTCAGCTAAATATTCTCTTATTACAAAATGATTTGTATCAGCAAATTCGTAAATTTGTTTGTTCAAGAGAAATTTGCCGTAATCTTCTAAATCCTTTTTATAAGAACGGACGGTATGCGGAGAATACAATCTTTCTTTTTCTATATATTTAATGAAAGATTTAATATCTTCTTCAATCATTTTTGTCCGCAGATGTGTTTTTCTTTGTTATATTTTTTGAAAATCTGCATTTAGGATACCCAGTACAAGCAAGAAATTTGCCTCTAAAACCAGCTTTTATTACAGTTTCCTTTCCGCATTTTGGACATCTTTCATAACCAAGCGGGATATGTACGATATCTCCTTTTTCATCTGCAGAAAGCGTAGTTTTACATTTAGGATATTCCGAGCAGGCAAGAAACTTCCCGTAACGGCCTGTTTTTATAATCATTGAAGAAGAGCATTTAGGACATTTCATTTTTGTAGTTTCTTCTTTTATACTTTCTCCGTTCTCATCTATATTAAATGTTTTTTTGCACTTTGGAAAAGATGAGCAGGCGAGAAATTTTCCGTTTCTACCCCGTCTTATTACCATAGCAGCATCACATTGAGGGCATACAACATCCGACTCTTCATCTTTTATTTTTTCCATATTTTCAAAAGCATCTTCATAAAGTTTGATAAAATCATTGTAAAATTCGCCAAGCATTTTTTTCCAATCCTGTTTTCCCGAAGCAATATCATCAAAACTATTTTCCATTCGGGAAGTAAATTTCTTATCTACTATTTGTTCAAAATGCTTTTCCATTACATCGCTTACTATTATTCCTATTTCCTCAGGCACAAGAGCGCCATGGACTGAAACTACATATTTTCTTTTAAAAAGAGTATTTATAATTGCCGCATAAGTAGAAGGTCTTCCTATTCCGTTTTTTTCAAGTTCCTTCACTAAGGTTGCAGTAGTAAATCTTGGCAGCGGCTTTGTTTCGTGTTGGACAGAAACAAGCACCTTCCATTTAAAAATTTCGCCCTTTGCTATCGCAGGTAATTCATTTTCTGTTATTCCTGTTTCTAATACTTTCATATAGCCGTCAAACAAAAGCGTCTGCCCGGTTATTCTAAAGTTGTAATCGCCGCAATCAGTATTAACTGTTACATTTTTAATTACAGCAGGTTTGACCTGACAGGCAACAAATCTCTTCCATATCAATTTATATAATTCAAATTGTTCTTTTGTAAGATTATCTTTTACGCTGTCGGGCAGTCTTAAAATATCTGTCGGTCTTATGCATTCGTGCGCTTCTTGCGCTGTCTTTTTTGAACGGTAAGTGTTCGGCTTTTTAGGAAGATATTTATTTCCGAGTTCTGCCGCAATGAATCCTCTTGTTTTATCAATAGCAGAAGCCGCTATTTTCACGGAATCCGTTCTCATATATGTGATAAGCCCTGAAGAACCGCTTTTTAAATCCAGCCCTTCATAAAGCTGCTGCGCAATCCGCATAGTTGTCCCCGGAGTTAATCTTAATTTATTAAAAGCTTCCTGCTGTAGAGATGAAGTAATAAAAGGCGGTGGTGGAAAACTCTTTTTTTCTTTTTCTATAATATCCGATACTACTATCTTCTCATCCTTGCAGTTCTTTAAAATTTTGGTTGCCATTTCAGAACTATCTATTTCAAGTTTACCGAATTTTTTACCCTTTGAACCCCACAGCAATGACTTAACCTCTACGCCGTTTATATCAACAATACCCTCTATTGTGTAATATGTCTGCGGCTTAAATTTATTTCTCTCTTTTTCACGGTCAACTATTATTTTAAGTCCAACTGACTGGACTCTGCCGGCAGAAAGCCCGCGTCTAATTTTTTTAGAAAGAAGCGGGGAAATTTTATATCCTACGATTCTATCTAAAACCCTTCTTGCCTGCTGGGCGTTTACAAGATTTTCGTCAATTTTGCGCGGTGATTCAAGGGATTCTCTTATCGCTTCTTCGGTAATCTCATGAAATACTATACGGTCACTGTCTTTTATATTTAGAGATTTCATAAGATGCCAGCCTATCGCTTCGCCTTCCCTGTCTTCATCCATTGCAAGGTATACCTTATCTGTGTTTTTTAATGCTTTTTTAATACTTTCAAGAATTTTTTTCTTACCTTTTATTATTTCATATTCAGGTTCAAATTTCTTTTCTATATCTATTCCGAACTTGTGAGGCGGAAGATCTCTTATATGCCCCATACTTGATATAACATCGTACTTATTACCAAGAAATTTCTTTATTATTCTTGCTTTTGTCGGAGATTCTACTATTATAAGTGAATTTTTCATATTTTAATATACCTCTTCCCTTCAACCTGCTTAATACGGCCCATAATTTCAAGTTCTGTTAGTTCACTTGTTAATTCTATTATATTTATTTTAGTTTGTATTCCTATTATGTCAATATGCAGCGGATTATCGGTTAATAAATTAAAAATTTTTCGACCATTTTCTGAAAATTTTTCTTCGCTGCATTTTTTCTCTCTAATTTTAATAAACTCTTTATTAAGAAGGGGCTTGATTTCTTCAAAAATAACATCCATGTCAGTTACAGCAATGGCTCCGTTTTTGATAAGCCTATTACATCCGCTACTTTTTGATGAAAAAATAGAGCCGGGAACTGCAAAAACATCTCTGCCCTGGTCCAGCGCCTGATAAGCAGTTATCAAGGCACCGCTGCGCAAAGGCGCCTCAACAACTACTGTCCCCAAAGATAATCCACTTATGATTCTATTTCTAAGCGGAAAATTATGAGGCATTGGTTCTTCATCAAGTTCAAATTCGCTTATTACCGCCCCATTTTCAGATATCTTATCCATTAATTTTAGATGTGTTTTGGGATGCCTTTTTTCAAGTCCGCTACCTAAAACCGCTATAGTTCTGCCGCCGCCTTCAATTGCCGCCCCGTG
>CAZPHG010000058.1:0-5620 GCA_964586585.1 uncultured bacterium
ATTTGTAGGCAGATTGCATCGCGAAAAGGGAGCAGACCTGTTGCCTGAATTTGCGGAATTGCTCAAAAAAAATGTCCGCAGGTTAAAATAAAAATTGTCGGTGGTGGACCTCTCAAAGATGAGTTAAGTAAAAATCTTCCAGAAAATTGTAGTTTGTTGGGATGGATGCATGGAAATGAACTTAAAAAATTTTACGATTCAATTTCTCTTTTAATTTTGCTTTCCCGCGAGGAGAGTTTTCCGCGGGTTTTAATTGAAGCAGGCGCAAGAGGTGTTCCTGCTGTTGCTCCTGATATAGGTGGCATATCAGAATTTGTAAAAACCGACGATACCGGATTTTTATATGAAGTACTTAATATGAAAGAAGCATCTGATAAGGTTGTTTTATTTTATAAAAATAATAAAATTATAAAAATGCAACAGAAAGTTTTAAATACATCTAAAAATTTTACAAGAGAAAAAATGCTTAAATCTTTAGAAGAAGTTTATCGTAAAGTATGAAAGAAAAAGAAAAATTGAATAATTTAATACTGTCGTCAGCGCCGCATATTAAGGGTAAGTTAAGTGTCAATAAAATGATGTGGACTACTTCTTTGGCGCTTCTTTTTCCCATTCTTGGCGGTATTTATTTTTTTGGCATAAGAGTATTATATCTTGTATTAACTTGCGTTGGATTTTCGGTTATATTGGAATTATTATGCCAGCGGCTGAGAGGCATAAAGATGGATATTTCTGATGGTAGCGCTGTTGTAACAGGAATATTGCTTGCCTTGATTGTTCCGCCGTCGTTTCCGTTATGGGCAGCGATTCTCGGCGTTGCTTTTTCAATATGTATTGTAAAACATATTTTCGGCGGGTTTGGAAAAAATATTTTTAATCCTGCACTGATGGGCAGAGCTTTTCTTGTTGCTGCATTTCCGATTCTTATCACTACTTACGTTATAAATTATAGAGGATATATAGCGGAATCTCCGCTGCCGGCGGAATGTCAAATATCGGTGGATGCTGTCACACAAGCAACACCTTTAAGCAGAATTAAATTTGAAGGTAAAATTTTTGCTCCTGAAAATTATTTTCTAAAATTTTTTTTAGGTGAAAAAAAAGGCAGCAGCGGCGAAACCGTAGCAATATTAATATTGGTAGGGCTTTTTATTCTCATTATCACAAAAGTTGCTGATTGGAGATTACCTTTTTCCTATTTTGCCGCAGTATTTATCTTTTCAACGGTTTTGTGGTTTATAAATTCTGATATATATATTAATCCATTGCTTTCTTTATTTCTTGGCGGTGTGATGTTTGGAGGAACTTATATGGTAACAGATCCTGTAACAACTCCGCTGTCAAAAAAAGGTAAATGGATATTTGGATTAGGCGCAGGAATTTTAACGGTTATTATAAGAAATTACAGCGGCTATCCGGAAGGTGTAATGTTTTCCATTCTTTTAATGAATGCTGTTACTCCATTGATTAATAGATGGACAGCTCCTAAAATTTATGGAACATAATAAAATAAAAGGAATAAAAATTCCATCTTATAAAAGTTCTACAAGATATGAAAATATTGAAAATTTACCAATACCGGATGAAGTAATTATTTATACATCACAGCATATAGGCGCTCCGGCAACACCTGTTGTTAAAAAAGCGGATATTGTTAAAAAAGGTCAATTAATTGCAGAAGCAAACGGTAGCTGTTCAATCAATATGCACGCTTCAATATCCGGAAAAATTAAAGAAATAGCTGTTGTAAATAAAGGCAACGGAACTGTATGTGAAGCAATAATAATAAAAAAAGAAGGCACGCAAATAGCCGATTTTATGGAACCGCTGAATGAAATTACTCCGCAATCCATAAGGAAAAGGGTTTTTGAAGCGGGAATAGTTGGAATGGGCGGTGCGGGGTTTCCAGCTCATATAAAATTGGATCCGCCTAAAAAAATAGATACTGCAATTCTAAACGGATGCGAATGCGAGCCGTATTTAACTGCTGACGAGAGAATGATGGTTGAAGAGCCGGAAAAAGTAGTAGAAGGTTTTACATTTGCTAAAATTGCTGTTGGCGCCGAAAAAGGGATAATAGGAATTGAAGAAGATAAAATTGAAGCAATTGAAAATATGAAAAAAGTAATTAAAAGTCACGCTGACGGCGGCGGACATTCCTCTATTAAATTAGTAATTTTGCCTAAAATTTATCCGCAAGGATATGAAAAGATGCTGATAACTGCTTTAACCACAAGAGAAGTTCCGTCGGGAGGATTGCCTCATGATATAGGTGTTTCTATTTGTAATGTAGGCACTTGCTTGGCTATATATAAAGCGGTAATACAAGGAAAACCGCTTATAGAAAAGGTGTTGACTCTCGCAGGACAGGCAATGCATAGTAGTGTAAATATAAAAGTGCCGATAGGAATGAATATTACAGATGTTCTCGGTTATTATCATATTGAAAAATACAGAGATTATGAGATATATTTAGGTGGTCCGATGATGGGGCAATCACTTGATACAATTAATGTCGGTATATTAAAAACAACTTCTGGTATTGTGGTAACAAACTCTATGGGAGCGGACTTTCGTGAAAGGGCTTGTGTTCGGTGTGGAAGATGTGTGGATGTGTGTCCTGTTAAACTTGTTCCTCAGGTGCTTAACAAATTTTGTGATATTATAGTTAGTAACGGGCATTCCGCTGGGAGCAGACTTTCTGCCGGCGAATCTTTTGCATTAAGCCGACTTGAAGAAAATGGTATTTATGATTGTATGGAATGTGGATGTTGCAGTTATATTTGTCCGTCACGGATAGAATTAGCTGCTAAATTTAAGGCGGTTAAAAATGTCTGTTAATGCCGTTGGTAGAATGTCTCTAAAAATGATTATTGTTTTAGGCGGCGTTTGTTTGCTTTCAGCGGCGGCGCTTGGTCTTATTCATAAAGCAACATATCAGAGAATATTAGAAAACGAAAAACAGAGAATAAGAGAAGCAATATTTCAGGTAATACCGAATATTTCTAACCAGCAGCCATTTAGTTATAATGAAATTAGTCAAGACCCGCATGTATTTGTTGGTAGTATTGATGAAACCATTTTAGGATATGCTATAATCAGCAGCGGAATGGGGTTTCAGGGAAATATTTCTATAATGGTAGGAATAGATGCACAGATAGAAAATATTACTGCTATAAAAATACTTGATACAAGAGAGACACCGGGTCTTGGTGGTAGAATTATAGAGGAAGAATTTTTACAGCAATTTGTTGAAATGAGGATACCTGCTGATAGAAAAATTTCAGTTGACTCTATAACCGCCGCTACAATATCATCACAAGCGGTAGAGTATATAGTAAATAAGGCAATCAAAAATGTTGAAAGTTTTCGTTAAGGGACTCTGGAAAGAAAATCCTGTTTTAAGACAGTTACTTGGAATGTGTCCAACTCTTGCTGTTACAACTTCCGCAATAAACGGTGTGGCTATGGGGCTTGCAACTACTTTTGTTGTTGTTTGTTCGGGGATAATAATTTCCGTATTTAGAAAAATTATTCCAATAGGAGTAAGGATTCCGGTATTTACAGTAATAATAGCGACTTTTGTTACTGTTGTTGATATGCTGTTAAAGGCATTTTTCCCTGAAATAAGCAGGTCGCTTGGACCTTTTGTGCCTTTAATTGTAGTGAACTGTTTAATATTAGGGCGGCTTGAAGCGTTTACTTCTAAAAACCCTGTATATCTTTCGGTATTAGATACATTAGGAATGGGTATCGGGTTTGTGTGGTTGTTGACATTGTTAGGTTCGGTGCGGGAGTTGATTGGTTCTGGTAGCTGGTTTGGTATGACGGTAATGCCTTCATTTTTTACGAACTGGGTGATAATGGTTCTTCCTGCTGGCGCATTTATTACACTCGGACTTTTTGCGGCGCTTTATAATCTTATTAATTTGAAAGTAAACGGTAAATGTCATTAGTTTCTATATTTATATCTGCTGTTTTAGTAAATAATTTTGTTCTTTTTTATTTTCTTGGGATATGTCCGTTTTTAGGTGTTTCTTCAAAAATTTCTTCAGCTGTCGGCATAGGATTGGCAACGACTTTTGTTATGTCAATGACAGTCCTTATAACCTGGCCTATTTATTATTATATAATATCGCCAGAAACCGGACTTAATCTGCCATTTCTTGAATATGTAATATTTATAATTATAATAGCATCTCTTGTGCAGTTTGTGGAGATGTTTTTGAGAAAATTTTTTCATCACCTTTATCGCTCGTTTGGAATATATCTTCCTCTTATCACTACAAATTGCGCTATTTTAGGTATGGCACTTTTTATGATAATAAGGGATTATAATTACATTCAATCAATGGTTTTTGGATTTGGGGCAGGAGTCGGTTTTACAATGGTTATAGTTATTATGGCAGGAATAAGAGAAGAAATAGAACTTGCGCCGATTCCCGAAATTTTCAAAGGCGCGCCTATAACTCTGATAACCGCAGGTCTTCTTGCGCTTGCTTTTATGGGATTCTAAGGGTCCTAACTTATGAGTATTTTATACAGCGTAATTGTTTTGGGCAGCATAGGGTTGCTTGCCGCTATAATTTTAGTTATCTCTAATAATAAACTTAAAGTAGCTGATGACCCTAAAGTTGAAAAAATCATTGAAGCGCTTCCCGGCTTAAACTGCGGAGCGTGCGGTGAACCATCCTGCCATGAATATGCACTGAAAATTTCAAAAGAGGAATCTGAAATAGATCTCTGCCGTGCTGGCGGAAAAAAATTATCTGAAAGTATTGCGGCGATAATAGGATTGGAGCATGTTGCTCAGAAATCCGTTTTGAAAGCAGTAGTCAGATGCGGTGTGAAAAATAGAAAAAAGATTGCTGTTTATAGAGGTTCTGCTAACTGTTTATCGGCTAATATATCAGGCGGCGGATTGGCATGTAAATATGGTTGTTTTGGATATGGCGATTGTGAATCTGTCTGTCCGTTTGACGCAATACATTTAAATGAAAACTTACTTCCGGTTGTTGCTTTCAATAATTGTACAGCTTGCGGATTATGTGTAAAGGTGTGTCCGAGAGATATAATTATTTTACAGGAGGTAGAGGACATTACAACGAAAAACGCTGATATAAAATCGGCGGATATAATATCAGAAGA
This sequence comes from uncultured bacterium, assembly GCA_964586585.1. Classification (GTDB taxonomy): domain Bacteria; phylum CG03; class SLGR01; order SLGR01; family CAZPHG01; genus CAZPHG01. The sequence goes on from CAZPHG010000058.1 coordinate 5,149, forward strand.
CATTCCGCAAGTTGAAAACAGAATTGTTTATGTAGGTTGCAGAAACAGACAGACTGCAAAATACACAAGGAATATTTGTGATGTAGGATGTATTGCTTGTAATATATGCGTGAAACGCGCGCCGGAAGGCGCATTTGAAGTAAGAGATAATCTTTCAAGTGTCAAAAATCAGAAAGAGATAGATATTTTAGCGATAAAATGTCCAACTGGCTGTATTTATGAAAACACATAAAAGCGAAAGTAAATGTTCAGATTGCAAACTCTGTTCTGGTGTTGAAATACCATTAGCAGCGGACGGCAGCGGACATTCCGCCTTTTCGTTGGCAGAGATACCGCCTGAAAATCTTAATAAACGGCAGCGGACCTTCCGCATAATTTTATTTTTATATTTTATTCCGTCAATCCTTTTATTAATTGGTTTTATTGTGGGGTATTTATTGAAAGGTAATTTTGGCGGAATTTTGGGAGGTAT
>CAZPHG010000059.1:0-5557 GCA_964586585.1 uncultured bacterium
ATATATAAGACAATCTGAGCCGATATCAGTTGTTTCACCTATTACAACGCCGCTTCCATGGTCGATAAAAAACCGACGCCCTATATTAGCGCCCGGATGAATCTCTATACCTGTCAAAAATTTACTCAATTGAGAAATTAATCTGCCAGCTACATACTCTTTTCTTTTGTAAAGCCAGTGTGAAATTCTATAAAAGAACAGAGAATGCAATCCAGGATAACACAGCAGTATCTCAAAGGTATTTTTAGCAGCAGGGTCTCTATTAAAAACAGTATTTATATCTTCTTTTATTTTTTTAAACATAAATTTATTGTAACGGTGACATCTTCCGAAGCCGCTCTATTATAGGCGGCAATTTTTCTATCACATAATCTATTTCTTCAGATGTATTATTCTTGCCAAGTGAAAATCTTATTGAACCCTGCGCCGATACAGGATTAACTCGCATTGCCACCATTACATGGGAAGTTTCTAAACTACCCGAAGTACAGGCAGAACCTGATGAAACCGCAATACCTTCCATGTCAAGCATCATTATTATTCCTTCACCTTCTACATTATTAAAACTTATATTAAGTGTATTTGATAAACATTTTTCAGAATGACTATTTACTTTAATATTTTTGATATTTTTTTCAATACCTGCCATTAATCTATCTTTCAAATACTGTAATTTTTTATTATTTTCATCAAATTCTTTTTGCGCCAACTCTGCCGCCATACCAAACCCCGCTATTGATATAACATTTTCAGTGCCAGGGCGAATGCCTCTTTCATGATGTCCGCCAAAAACAATTTTATTTATTTTTAATCCTTTTCTAATGTAAAGAGCGCCCACTCCTTTTGGTCCGTTAATTTTATGCGCTGATATTGTCAAAAGGTCTACCCCTAAATTTTGTACATTGCAGTTAATCTTTCCAAATGCCTGAACAGAGTCGGTATGCACAACTATATCAGGATTTTTTTCTTTGATTAAAGATGTAATTTTTTTAAGCGGTTCAATGACGCCAACTTCATTATTTGCCAGCATGATACTGACAAAAATCGTGGTTTCCCGTAAAGCTTTTTTAACATCTTCGGGATTAACGCTTCCATATTCATCTACATCCAGCCAGCTCACTTCATAGCCGTTCTTTTCTAAATATTTAAAAACATTAAGCACCGCATGATGTTCTATACGAGATGTGATTATATGTTTTTTATCTGTCTTTTTTTTTAAATTTGAAAGCGTTCCGAAAATTGCTAAATTATCGGATTCTGTGCCGCCGGAGGTAAAAATAATATCATCAGCCTCACAATTAAGAGCGGATGCAATTTTTCTGCGGGATTTTTCAACAATATTTCTTGCTTGGACGCCAAAAGAATGTATTGAAGAAGGATTGCCGTAATTATCAGCAGCTCTTTCCATCTCTTTTCTTACAAGAGATGAAAGTGGTGTAGTTGCATTATTGTCAAAATAAACTTTCATAATTTCTCCTATATATTGAACACTCTATAAGAAACAGGGAATAGCAGAAAAGAATTATCCCAATCCTTATTTTTGAATTCTGATCGTTTGCCTGACTGTGCGTGCCCGCACGCAGACAGGGATTTTTAAGGTGCCGCTTGTAAGCCGGATTCTGTTTTAACGGTCATTTATCTATGCGGGCTACCCGAGCCTTTAGGGGATTCTAAATCAACCCCCTCTGCGGGCAACAGTTTGGCTCCTATTTACCCTTGCTTCAAGCGGGGTTTAGCCTTTTCACTCTTACCTCCGCCAACAGGCGGCGGCAGACCTAGTTTCTGTGCCACTTTCCCGCCCTGCCCTGCGAAGTCCGGACTTTCCTCCCCCCACTACAAGTAGTGGAGGGCGACCAAACTGCGACACCTTATTAGGGCAATTTTTTTTATATTCTCTAATATTCTTCTGTTCATTACAAGAACTCTTAAAAGAGTGTTCCAGTTTCTGAAGTTGCCGCGTGTGTTTCTCCATCTCACAATATTTCTAGCAAACGTAGAGGAAACACCTGTAATCTTAGATAATTCATTCACTCCAACTTCGTTAATATTTATTTTATTTGTTTTTTCTTCTTTTTCCTCTATCGGCTGAAGTTCTTGATTTATTTCAGGCGCCGGTCTTTCCGGTTTTCTTTCTTCCGGTTCCGGCTCGCGCGGCTCGTATTCCATTATATCATCTACCGTAATGAAATCTTTAATCCTATTATATCTTGTTCTTGTTCAGCCATGGATATTCATCAGTTATCTTATGTATCTGAATTTTCCTTATCTTTCTCTGTAATCAATTATTTGCTTTGCGGCAACTCTCCCTATAGCGGGAAATGTAGATAATTTTCTGATATCCGCTGTATTGATATTAACAACTCCTACAAATTTTTTCTCAGACTCCGGATGCCTCTCACGGTGAACTATTCCACGAACTTCAGTTTCGCCATATTTCATTTCAAATGCCGCTTCAACTAAATGTGGAAATTGCCAGCATACAAATAACAATATTATAAAAATTGTAAAAAAATATTTAATCATTTTCATATCTTTAAACCTTGTAATTCATTTTAACTTCACAACATATATCTCTTAAATTAGTTATTTCAATTTGCGTAATAATTCTTCCCATATTTTTTATTATAGCAATTATTTACATTTTTTTCAAAAACGCCGCTCTAAAATCGTGGAAATGGGAGATTTTATTTTTACCACTCCCTCTCTGACGCTTGCTTTTCTGGTTTGGCACCCCCGGGAGGAGTTGAACCTCCGACACCAGGTTTAGGAAACCTGTGCTCTATCCGCTGAGCTACGGGGGTGCGTAGCGTTAAAAAAACGATACATACGCTATCGTTTTTTAGCGAAGCATTCTTAGAGCCGTAAAGAAAAACAACCCATTAAAAAAAGGGTAGAGGTGGTAGGGTGTAGCCGCCGATTTTAATCGGCGTTTTATTGACGCAGATATAAAATCTGCGATTACAATAAATTATACTTTCTTTCGCCTAACCCTATCTTTTCTGCATACCGAAACATCGCCTCAGGAGAAACATTCGGATGACATTTTTTAAATTTATCCTCACCTTCAATACTTCCATCCGCCTTGCTCCCTGAAATTGCCCGCGCATTTTTTACCATATCATATGATGCCTGATCTATTGAAACAGGATCGGTTGAAGCCATAATACCAATATTTGGCACAATAGCCAAATCCGAATATCCATAACAATCACATTCAGGAGTTATATCCATAAGAAAATTAAAGAACCATATTTTTTCTTTCTTTTCTTTCACTACTCCATAAGCATACTCTACCGTCTTCTCTTGTCCTTCGGAAAAATCCATATTCCATTTCAATGTTATTGCATTTGAGGGACAACTCATTATACACTGTCCGCAACCGGTACATTTTTCTACAACAATCGCCGCTCTATTTTCCATCATTTTAATAGCGACCGCAGGACACCAATCCATACAAACACCGCACTTAACACATCCCTTTTTCTTTACATACGGCTTTGTCGTTGAATGAAGCAATAATTTACCCTCTTTATTTGCCAGCCCCATTCCTATATTTTTCACCGCGCCGCCAAAACCAAATAACTCATGTCCCTTAAAATGAGTAAGCACAACAAGCGCCTTTGCTCTGTGAACCTGTCCTGCAATTTTTACTTTCTTAAAATAAGGACAGTTCACTTCCACATCAACATAATCTTCACTGTTCAACCCATCGGCAATTACTGTAACTGCGCCGGTAGTAATATAAGAAAATCCGTTTTTAAGCGCCGTTTCTAAATGAGTTATTCCATCTGATCTTGTTCCTCTATATATCGTATTTGTATCGGTAATAAACGGTTTTGCTTTACATACATTTCTTATTTCATCAGAAAACGGCTTTACATAAATAGGTCTGAGAAATGCCGTATTTCCCATCTCGCCAAAATGAAGTTTTATCGCAACAGTATCGTTTTCTTTTATTGTTTTTTTAAAATTCATTTTCTTAATAAGCGTTCCTACATTATCGATAACGGAATTATTAAACCCTGCCTTCATTGAAACAAAATAAACATCACTCATCGTTAAACTCCTTGCAAATTTGAGACCTTAATATAAATGTATTTATTCCTGTTTTTTTAGATATTTTCATAAGGTCATTAAATTCAGGTTTACTTCTTAACGCACCTGACGGCAATTTCACTTCCTTTATTTTGCAATGCCCGAAAGATGATTTAAATTTAATAATTTTTCTCGGCAGCTCTTCACGGTTTATTATCCAATACCTGAAACCTGTTGTTGTGGATTCATTAAATATTGTATTTTTTACTTCGGAAAATTTTTTGCGCTTGCAAATGACAGTTATTAAATACCCCGTTCTTCCTTTCTTCATTATGACCGATGTTACAAAAACATCTTTAACAATTTTTAAGATTTTTTTAGTTAACGCAGTTATATCTTCAGAAGTCATATCATCTATATTAAATTCAAGTTGTAAAATGTCCGAAAAATTATTTTCAACAATTTTTGAACCGCTAACTGCTCTGAGAATACTTCGTTTTCCTATTCCGTACCCTATCTTTTTTATAATAATTTCATTTAAATTAAATTTTATCGACGCTTTAAGAAGTGCCGCCGCTGTAGGAGTTACTAATTCTCCTTCTTTCTCTGATTGGATAAACTTCACAGGTATACCTTTTAATATTTCTATGGCAGCAGGTGACGGGATAGGAATTAATCCATGTGCAGATTTTTGGACACCACATCCAAGCGGAAGAACGCTACAATAAACTTCTTCATTTTCAAGCAATGTCCAATATGACGCTATTTCAATAAGAGTATCAACACTTCCTAATTCATGTAAATGTACTTTTTCAATATCTACCGAATGAACAGCCGCTTCGGCTTTAAATATAATCCGATAAGTTTTAAGTACATTTTTTTTTATTTTTTTTGAAAGAGATGAATCAGATATAATCTTTTCCACTTTGCTTAATTTATCACAACGTGATAAAGAGATTATCTTCAAATTTAAAGATATGCCGCTGATAGAATGCCGAGCAGACTTTGTTATTTCAAATTCTACATTCTTTAATTTAAGTTTTTTTATAACGGCTTTTATTTGTCCGTTATCGCCTCTAATATCTAAAAGCGCGCCAACAAGCATATCGCCTGCCGCTCCTTGATAACAATCAAAGTATATCATAATAATCTGTTCATTTTTCCGCTTATAAATCCTTCTAAATCAAGAGATATAAATTTAAATCCGAGATCCGAAAATTTCTCAGTAATTTTTTTTCTTATGTCTTCTCTTACAATTTGCGCGATATCGTTTTCAGGCACCTCTATCCTCGCAGTAGTTGTATCGCTTCTTACTCTCATTTCCTTAAAACCTAATTTCTCTAAAAAATTCTCCGCTTTTTCTATCATCAGCAGATTATTTAAAGTAATAGTATTTCCATAAGGAATGCGGGAAGCTAAACAAACAGTCTGAGGACGATTCCAACCGGGAATATTCATAGTTTTTGAGATATTTCTTATCATATCTTTATCCCACCCTAAAACCTTAAAAGGACTTATAACA
>CAZPHG010000060.1:0-1885 GCA_964586585.1 uncultured bacterium
CGATGGGACTCTAAAACTAATTTAACAGCTTCTGTTAAACTTTTTCGACACTCATCTAATGTTTTACCTTGTCCGTTTGCTTCTGGAATTTCTGGACAGTAGCCGATATACCATTCATCATTTTGTTCGTAAACAGCACTAAATTGATTTACCATTTCGTTTCCTCCTTTTCTTCCAACTGCCCGATAAATCGGGCAACTACAACTCTTCAACTCCTAACTCTCAACTCGTTTTCTTCTCTTTCCATATGGAAACAAGCCCTTTTAATGTAATATTTACATCAACTATATACAAAGATTTCATTTCTTTATCAACTTGCGATAATCCGCCGCCTGTGAATATTACTTTGAACTCTTTTTTCCATTCCTTTTTTATTGCTTTTAAGGTAGCATCAATTTGTCCTAATAATGTGAGATATAGCCCGCTATTTAGACATAAAGATGTTTCATCGCCTATTATTTTTTTTGGAATACTTAAACTTATATTGTTCAATTTTGCTGTTTTTTTGAGCAGCGAATCTTTCATGGAAAGAATGCCTGGCGCTATCACACCGCCAATATATTCGCTTTTCTCTGTAATAACATCATAAGTATTTGCTGTGCCAAGGTCAACTATAACAGTATTTCCTCCATAATATTTATATGCGCCGACACCATTACATATTCTGTCTGCGCCTACCTGAGACGGCATTTTAACTTTTAATAAAATTAAATCGGTATTGCTATCGGCAAAAATTATCGGTAGTTTAAACTGCTTTTTTAATTTTGAATTTAAAGTTTTATGCGAAATACCTGATACAGAGGCTACGGCTATACCATCAAGTTTTTTCAAATCTTTTCCTATAATTTTTTTTATTTCTTTAATTAGACGACTCTGCTCATTTTCTTTTTCATTTAGCGGAATGTCCGCTGCCAATTGAGTAGGAAATGATATTGTTTTTATTTTTCCGTTCGGTTCAATCCTTCCGACTTTTGTTAAAGTATTTCCTATATCAACAGCAATAATTAAAACCCCCGGTTGAAATTTTTCTTTAATCAAAACTACCGAGCCATATTCTATCGGGAGCGAACATTTAGCTTTTTTTTCTTTATATAAAATAAGTCGTCCCATATCATCTATTTTTTCAACTATTCCTTCGGTCTGTTCAACTCTTACTGCTTTATCCTTTAGAAAATTTTGAGAATTTAACAAAACTACATCCTTTTTATCTAATTTTTGTTTTTTGAAATATTCCGTTAAAAAATTTACAAAATCATTTATGAATTTACATTTATCCAACTTGCAAACGGAAATATTATTTCCGCTAAAATCACTTTTTTTTAGATTAGCGTTTATTCCCACTCCGAATCCTGCCCAATTCGGTGAAGCGGAATGTCCGCTGCCAAATGCTTCCGTTAGTATTCCGCCTAATTTTTTTCCTCTTTTATATAAATCATTCGGCCACTTACATTTTACTTTTATATTTTGTTTTTCAAATGCCTTTAAAGCAGAAAGTAGTGAGAATATTGAAAGTAAATTTCTGCTTTTCAACGGATATTTAATTAATATGGAAAAATACAGTCCGCCTGCGGGTGACTCCCATACATTTCCTCTTCGTCCACAACCTGCGAGTTGGGAATTTGAAATAATAAGCGTTTCGCGAGGCAATTTTTTAAATATTGCCCTTACTCTCATTTGAGTTGAATTAATAGTATTATATTCTTCTACACATCCTGAAAAATGAAATTTTTTATTTTTCATAGTAAAGAATTTATAAGCAGTGTAAAATCAATTGCTTTAGCGGAATTTGTTATAGCACCTACTGAAATTCTTTTTATTCCGCAGGCGGCAATTTTCGAGATATTTTTTAAATTCACTCCGCCGGACACTTCTAAGCAGGGATTGG
>CAZPHG010000060.1:1940-5490 GCA_964586585.1 uncultured bacterium
AATTATCAAGCATTATTATATCCACATCGCAGACAAGTGCTTCCTTCAACTCAGAAATATTTTGAACTTCAACTTCTATTATAGTTTTCTTTTGCGTTATATCTAACATTATTTCTTTAATGCTTTTTTTAGAAGCAGCAATGTGATTCTCTTTTATCAATATAAATTCAGAAAGATTGAATCTATGATTTACTCCGCCGCCAACTCTCACTGCGTATTTTTCAATTTCCCTTAATGTCGGCAATGTCTTTCTCGTATCATAAATATCACAATCAGGATTTGCTGATTTTGCACATTGGACAAATTGTGAAGTGAGTGTTGAAATACCAGAAAGATGTGATAAAAAATTAAGAGCAGTTCTTTCAGCTGATAAAATACTGCAAGGACTGCCGATGATTTTCATAATTTTATCGGAAGCAATTATATTCTGACCGTCTTTTGCTAAAATTTCAACTTTCGTTTCAGGTGATACTTCTTTAAATACTTCAGATGCTATTTGAACACCGCAAAGAACTCCTTGTTCTTTTGCAACAATTTCTGCTGAAACAATTTTTTTTTTAAATTGTATTTGAGTGGAAGTTATATCCTTATCAACTAAATCTTCTTTCAGAGCAATTTTAATAATTGTTGTATATATCTGATTCATGTTTATTATTCTATTTTAGTATTATACTGAATTATAAATCAAAATACAAACTTTAGTCTTTTCCAATACAAAGATTAGCCCGAAATTTAAAAGCCAGAATTTTTTTGTTCATTTAGTCTTGTCCATATCGTTACAATGCATAAATGTTAAGTTTTATTACTATTATCTATTGTAGTCATCTTCAATTCTGATGATGTCATCTTCTGAAATGTTATCGCCTGTTGCCAGTTCTAAAATTTCAAGAAGCTTCTGCCCTGTATTTTCTGCCCTATGTATAGTTTGTGCCGGTATTTTTATTGTTTCACCTTTTTTTAATTTAATGTTTTTGTTTTGTAATGTTATCTTTGCTTCGCCTTCTATCACTGTCCAGATTTCATCACGGTATTTATGCTTTTGTAAACTTAATCTCTTTCCGGGTAAAACTTCAAGCACTTTGATTTTATAGTTTTTACCGCTTTCAAGAACCTTATAACCGCCCCAGGGTCTATAATCAGTGAGATGATATTTCGTTACAGATTGAGATTTCAATCTGCTGACTATGTCCTTGACTTTCTGCCCCTGCCCTTTCTTCATTATTAAAATTGCATCATCGGTGTCAATAACAATTATGTCTTTTATTCCTATACAAGCGGCAAATTTTCCTTTTTTAGTGTAAATAAAAGAATTGTTGCTGTCTATTGTTTCACTTTCACTATTGACAACAACCGGTAGCGGACATTCCGCTGGCAGTGGACATTCCACCTCCGCAACTGCTTCCCAGCATCCAAGGTCGTCCCATTTTTCGTTATAAACAACAATTGCTGCTCGAGCGGTTTTTTCCATCACCGCATAATCAATGGAAATATTAGGCAATTCTTTATAAATTTCAAGCAATCGCGTACTGTCTTTCTTTAATTTATTAAAAGCATTATAAATATCAGGACTTAAATTTTTAATCTCTTCTTTAATCAGCCCTGCCTTAAACACAAATATTCCAGCATTCCAATAGTAGTTCCCATTTTTAACATATTTTTTAGCATCTTTAATACATGGTTTCTCAATAAATTTTTCCACTAATTTTTGATTTGCTTTTATGTATCCATAGCCGGTGGAAGGTGTAGTTGGTTTTATTCCAATAGATACTATATAATTATCACGGGCAATTTTTACAGCATCTTTTAATGTCTTCTTAAATGCCTCTTTGGGCTCAATAATATGATCTGCGGGCAGCACTATGACAATATCTGCATCATTAAATTTAGATATTCCCAACATAATTGCCGGCGCAGTATTTTTTGCGAGCGGTTCAGTGATAATATTTTTGGGGTCAACCGGAATATCTCTTTTTATCAAAAACTCACTTTCAGCGCTTGTCACAATATATCTTTCTTTTGGAGGAACAATTCCAGCTGTTCTTTCATAAGCCAGTTGTAAAAGACTCTTCGTGCCGGCAAACTTCAGCATAAATTTAGGCCATTTCTTTCTGCTTAACGGCCATAGCCGCTCACCGACGCCGCCTGCTAAAATTAAGGTTTTAATCATAATGTTTTTTGAGCCAGTTTTTGTATTCACCTGACTGCACTCTTTTTATCCATTCCTTATTTTCAATATACCACAAGATTGTTTTTTCCAACCCTTTCTCAAAAGTATATTCCGGTTTCCAGTTAAGTTCATTTCTTAATTTATCGGAATTCAGCGAATATCTTCTGTCATGTCCGGGTCTATCTTTTATAAATTTAATTAATTTTTTATATTCATTAGCAGAATTTTTTTCACCCATGACAGAAGCGATTTTTTCGCAAATAAAATTTATCAGATCAATATTATTCCATTCGTTATCCGCACTTATATTATATACCTCACCTATTTTTCCATTATTTATAATTGACCATATCCCGCTACAATGATCATCAACATGAAGCCAATCCCGAACATTCAGCCCATCTCCATATATGGGCAGTTCCTTGTCGTTCAGAGCATTTATAATCATAAGCGGAATTAATTTCTCGGGAAACTGGTATCGCCCATAATTATTTGTACAATTGGAAATTGTTACAGGCAGATTATAAGTTCTATTATAAGCATTCGCTAAATGGTCGGAAGATGCTTTTGATGCAGAATAAGGACTCGCAGGGTCATATTTTGAATCCTCATAAAAAGAACCGTTTTCAATAGAGCCGAACACTTCATCGGTTGAAATATGATGGAATAAAACTTCATCTCTATTTTTCCAGCATTCTCTTGCTGCTTCAAGCAGATTAAATGTTCCTATTATATTTGTCCAAATAAAATCTTTCGGACCATAGATGGATCTGTCAACATGAGATTCAGCGGCAAAATGGATAACAGTATCAATATCATATTTTTTAAATACTTCTTCAATTTTTTTATAATCAGTTATATCAATATTTTCAAAAAAATATTTCTTGGTAGCGGACACTCCACCGAATTTTTCTTCTATTTTTTGTAAATTTTCTAAATTACCTGCGTAGGTCAATTTATCAACATTTATTATAGCGCCGTCAAAAGCGGAATGTCCGCTACCGTCGGTTTTTTCGAACAGATAATGAATGAAATTTGAACCGATAAAACCTGCGCCGCCTGTTATAATAATATTTTTTAATTTTCGCATTTTAAATATTCTCTTAAACTATCTTTCCAATCTCTTATATTAATTTTAAATTCCTCTTTTATTTTCTCTTTTGACAGCACGGAGTATTTAGGACGAACAGCAGCAGTTGGATAATGAAATGTCCGAACAGGAATTATTTTCACATTTTTTTTGGTCAACCCGATTTCCCGGCTAATGAGGTAAATCTCTTTTGCAAACTCATACCATGTGATAGCGCCTTCATTAGTAAAATGATATGTCCCGCCACCTGCGAACTTTTCTCTGATAATTTTTATTATTACTCTCGCTAAATC
>CAZPHG010000061.1:0-5482 GCA_964586585.1 uncultured bacterium
AAATATATGTAGGTTTTTGAAATTTAAAAAGTGACATTTTCATTTTGCTCCTACACTGTATGACTGTCTATTTTTTCATTCGCCCTTTTCTTTCTATTCTTTTTTCTAATTTCCTTATTTTCAAATCTCTTATATTCTCCCATTGTTCATCAGTAAGAATTTCCTTAAATTCTAACAATGAATTTATCCTGCCTTTAAAAATTTTACTTTTTAAAAGCGATATTTCATCGGTTATTTTATCTACCTTGTTTTTATCTATTTCCTTTCCCCGAAGTTCAACTCTTAAATCATGAAACTTTAATTTGAGCTCACCTTGAACCTCTATTCTTTCTCTTGCATTTTTGTTTTTTTGCTCTCTTATTTTATCTTTCTGCTCTTCCGTCAAATTCAATTCTTCGACCATGCGATGCCGCCGCTCTTTTCTCTCCGGAAGCCTCTCGCACGCACGAGCATAAGATAGGGAAAAACCCATTACCATAACTGCTGTTAAAACTACAACCATTTTACCTTTCATCCCGCACCTCCTTTTTTCTACCCAATGAATTGCCTGCCTGCCGCGCCGACGGCGCAGGCAGGGGCAACTACATCCCTACAACTCACCCAACAGAAATAAATCAATCACACTTTCGCCGGTTTCATAATAAAGATACCAAGTATCCATATAATGAAAAAAATCAATCTGTTCAGCAATATGAATTGATATTTCCTGTATCTTCCTATTTCGCAAGTTCACAGTAAAGGCAAAAAATAATAGCACTCCCATGCAAACACCTGCGAATCCAACCCGCCCGATTAAACGATACCGCCGCCTTTTAACAAATTTATCTTTTATTTTATACCACATCCGCGGCGGAACATTTATTTCACAATGGCTTTTTAATATACTCACAGCACTTTTAAATTCGTCAATATAATTTTTACAGTAACCGCATATTTCAATATGTTTCTTAAATTCCGACTGCTGTTCAGTATTTAATTCATTATCAATATATTTATTTATTTTTTCTTCATCGAAAACTGGACAGTTCATAGTTCTTCCTTAATTTATTTCTTATGCGATAAATTTTTGTTTTTACTGCCGCCAAACTTATATTCATCGCATCAGCAATCTCACCGTAAGTTAATCCCTCTACTTCCCTTAATATTATAATCATTTTCTCTTTTTTCTCTAAATGATGTAAAAGTTCTTTTACCGTATATTCGGCAACATTTGATTCTTCCTTTAAGTAATCTTCGTTTACCTGTTTTACTGCTCTTCTTTTTTCTTTGTCAATATAGTTCAGCGTTGTATTAACGGTTACTCTGTAAATCCATGTCTTAAATGACGACTTAAATTTAAATTTTTTTATTTTATCAAAAACCTTTATAAATACTTCCGCTGCCACATCTTCAGCAAGCGTTTGATTGCCTGTTATTTTCACTGCTACATTCCAGACAAAATCTTTAAATTCATTATAAATAACTTCAAAGGCATCTCTATCTTTTTTTTTTGCCCGCAGTATAATATTATCGGAAATCATATTTATTTCCTTTCACTTAATTAGACAGATTAAAAATAAGAAAAGTTTCACATCAGAATTGATAAATGGAGAACGGATTCCACTATTCGTTTACCGCCAAATGAATTGCCTGCCTGTGCGTTTACCTGCGCCATTAGGCAGGCAGGCACGCAGACAGGGGCAACTACAATTTACATTTTAAAATTTTAGTACAGCAACTATGGAATTATAATCTTACAAGATCCTCAAAACTTATATCTATTCCCAATACACCTACTATTTCATCTTTTTCATTTCTAACAGGTGCCGTCACGGTAATACAGAGTCTGTCCGTTATTCTGGATATATAAAAATCCGACACAAAGGATAATCCAGTTTCAATTGGACGGCTGAACCACTCTCTGTCGGAATATATTACTCCGACATCCTTTCTTTCAAATTCTTTGATGTAAGCAGGATCAATTATATTCCTCGTTACCTTTACGCCCTTTCTGTCAACTACATATATAAACTGAATAAATTTGTGTTCCTTTTGCATCTTTTCCATAGCTTTTTCTTGTCTGACAATATCCCATGAAAGAATATCATCGCTTTTTGTTATGCTATCCACTATTCCTGTAGCCAGTCGGCCGGCTTGCTTTTTTAATCTCTCAAACTCCGACTCAAAATACTCAGGCAAATACTCTTTGGTAAGATGGCTCATCTCTTCATTTGATATGGAGGTAGTTCTTCCCGCTTTATATTCATCTAATATTATGTTGTATATTTTTTTCAATTTTTCATCATTCTTGTCTATTTTTTTGTCATCTGCAAACTCCATATAATTATTTATCCAGAGCGATATTCCAGCAGTCCCCGATTTATCGGTAATCACAACATTCATTGACCTGTTTAATATTTTTTTAGTGTCAAATATATTGTATATTTCTTCATTCTTTATCAGCCCGTCAGCATGTATTCCGGCACGGGTAGTATTGAAATCGCGGCCAACATAAGGAAACGATGTCGGCATTTCTTCTGAAAATTCACTGTGGTAATAATCAGCCATTTCAGTTATTACCTGCGTATTTATACCGTCAGTACTTTTCATCAATCCTATATAATCTATAATTAAACCTTCTATCGGCGGATTTCCGGTGCGTTCTCCATAACCAAGAAATGTTCCATTTACAGCAGCCGCGCCATATAGCCAGGCAAATAATCCGTTAATTAACACTTTATGAAAATCGTTATGCCCATGCCATTCAAGATTTTCAGAAGGCACACCACATTCGTTTATAAGCGTATTTATTATTCCAGGAACAGAGCGCGGCAGTAATGCATTCGGGTGCGGAATACCATAACCTAAAGTATCGCACGCTCTTATCTTAACAGGGATACCGCTCTGATGAGACCGTTCCATAAGTTTCTTTACAAAGGGTATTACAAATTTATTAAAATCAGCCCTTGTTATGTCCTCTAAATGACATCTTGGAATAATATTATTTTCAAGAGCAGTGTCCACAACTTCAAGATATTTTTCCATTGCTTTTTTATGATCAAGATTCAATTTCAAATAAATATGATAATCCGAAACCGAAGTTAAAATACCGGTTTCTGTTAATTCCATTTCTTGGACAACCTTAAAATCATTTTTATTTGCTCTTATCCAACCGGTAATTATAGGATATTCAAACCCTTTTTCAAGACATCTCCTTACCGCTTCCTTATCCCTGTTGCTATAAAGAAAAAACTCGCTATATTTAATAATTCCATTAGGGCCTCCCAATCTATGCAAATATGTAAAAAGGTCTACAATCTGCTTTACTGTATAAGGAGCGCGGGCTTGCTGTCCGTCCCTAAAAGTTGTATCGGTTATCCATATTTTTTTAGGTAAATTCCTCTCTACAATATTATCGCCAAATGTTATATACGGCACTTCCGTATAAGGAAAAATATCTCTATACAAATTAAACTGTTCTTTGTTTTCTAAAATCATTTTTTTTATCTCCTTTTTTTAATTGCTCTTACTTATTTATATTTATTTTTCTTAAATCTTCAATTTTTCTTAAAGGGCGCTCTAATTTATCGCGGCGGATTGAAGTTAGTTTATTAAACTCTTCTCTGACTTTTTCTATATTTTTTCCCATTTTTTCAAACGACTCTGAATACTTACTCCATTCATTATTAAATAAATTTAATAACGATAGTATTTCAGAAGATGTTTTTTCAAAATTAAAACTATCTATTGCCTGTCTGATTACAACAAGTATCGCATATAGAGTAATAGGGGAACATAATATAACTTTATTTTTTATTGCATCATCCAATAGGGCGCTATCGTTTTCATTTATAAAAGCATATATCTGATCGTTTGGTATAAATACGATTACATAATTCAAAGTATTTTCTTCGGGGTTTATGTAATCTTTAGTTGTTACTTCCTTAATCCTTTCTTTTACATTTTTCAAAAATTTATTTTTATATTCTTCTCGCTCGGTTTCGTTCTCCGCTTCAAAGTATCGCATATAATTATCCAGCGGAAACTTAACATCCATATTAACTTTAAGCCCTTGCGGCAGAAAAAAGGTGAAATCAGGACGGGTTGAAGATGTCTCCTGAGATTTTTGCTTTTGATAGTTTATCCCTTCAATAAAACCGATTAATTTTAATACATCTTCAGCCATTCTTTCGCCCCACTGACCGCGTGCTTTTGTATTTGCCAGCGCCGAACGTAGATGCTCGGTAGTTTCCTGAAGTTTTCCTGTTTCTTTTGCCGTGCTTTTTAGTTGATCTGAAAGCGCACCGAATTTTTGCTGTCGGTCTTTCTCAAAATCACCTACAATTACTCCTACTTTTTCCATTTCTTTTTTTATTGATTCAAGCGTCTGGTCAATTAATTTTTTCTTGCTTTCAAGTTCTATCGTTCCTGTTTGTGTCTGTTTTGAAAGTGTCTCGCCTGCAAGTTTCAGAAACTCACCTGTATTTTTTGACAACGCCTCATGAGAAAGCGAACCAAAAGATTCTTTTATTCTATTAATAACAATTTCCAAATCCTGAATTTTCCCGGATTCCGCCCCTGAAATCAATTCTTGCGCAATTTTTTTTGTTTCCTTTCGCTGCAGCCCATTAATAATAAAAACAACTGCTGCTCCGAAAATAACACCTATAATAAAAATAACATATTCCATTTAAATCTCCTATTTGGATGTTGGGTATTATCAAAACCTTTAGCCAAAATTTTTGCCAGTATCGGTTTTGTAAAATTTCCCGTCCGCAGATTGCAATTTCAGTTAGTCACATTTTGTCCCAACTCACTTCCTTCTTGTTTTAGACGACTTTTAAGCGTTGTCCAGTAGATCCTCAATCTTACTACGAAACTTTTTGTCAAAAACCCTGTTGTCACAAAAATATTCTATAAATTCGGCATAGCTATTCGGGCTCAAAAAATGAAAGATATATTGCTGTTTAATTCTTGCTTTTCTCAATTCTTCATTCAAATCCTCAAAATGTTTTTTTGACCAGCGATATTTTGCCCGTTCGCTGGAAATTAAAATCGGGATTAAGTAAAAATTGCCTCCATTTTCTTATATCCTTATCCCCTGTTGTGTTATATACATGATGAACTTCATCGTTCAGCACTAAAACACGCTCACCATTTCCTTTCAAGCTGTCGTTTATTGACGAGCCTGTCCTTTCGTAAACTGCGTGAATATTCTCAATACAAATGTCGCCGTTTTTAATCGTGCTGTTTGCATCAATAATACTCGGATTTTTAAAAGCGACATCGTCCGGCAAAGTTTCTTTAATTTTGTTATCTCCGGAAAGCACATCAAGAAAATCAACACACTTTTTCAGATTGAGTTTGGCTGGATTATAGTTTTGCTTTACCGGCAACACTGCCACCTTTTTGAGCCACTTCTTTATTTTCAGTAAAACCTTGTGTGTCCTTTGTTTTTGCAATTTCCGTAGTGGCGGCTTCTCCCAGCATGGAAAAAATTAAT
>CAZPHG010000062.1:0-5398 GCA_964586585.1 uncultured bacterium
AAAAAACTTGGCGATAATAATGATCCTCTTCTTGTTTCAATAAGGAGCGGCGCCGCTCAATCTATGCCCGGGATGATGGATACGGTATTAAATCTTGGTTTGAATCCGATGTCAGTAGAAGGACTTATTGAAAAAAGTAATAACCCCCGCTTTGCATGGGATTCATACAGACGATTTATTCAAATGTTTTCAAATGTGGTTATGGGAGTTGATGGCGAAAAATTTGAAGAACTTATAGAAGAAATGAAAGTTAAAAAGAATGTTGAAAAAGATACTGAACTTAACAGTGATGATTTGAAGGAGCTTGTAAGCAGTTTCAGAACAATATGTAAAGATACAACAGGCGAGGAGTTTCCCGATGACCCGAAAGAACAGCTTTGGCGTGCGATAGAAGCAGTTTTTCGCTCATGGAATATTCCACGCGCAATAAAGTACAGAAAATTAAATAATATTACAGGATTGTTAGGAACAGCGGTAAATGTGCAGGCAATGGTATTTGGAAATACCGGAGAAAATTCCGCAACAGGTGTTGCATTTACCCGCAATCCGTCTGATGGAGAAAATGAGTTTTACGGCGAGTATTTAGTAAACGCTCAGGGCGAAGATGTTGTTGCAGGAATAAGAACTCCGCATTCCATCACATTGAAAGATTCAAGAAAATGGGCAGCTGCTTCTAATATTTCCGAAGATGACAGAAAAAACAATTATACTTCATTTGAAGAAATAATGCCGGAAAATTTTAACAAGTTAATGGATATAAGGGGTATATTAGAAAAACATTATAAAGAAATTCAGGATTTGGAATTTACTATTGAAGAAGGAACTCTCTATATTCTTCAGACAAGAGCAGGAAAAAGAACCGGTGCCGCAGCAGTAAAAATAGTAGTTGATATGGTAGAAGAAGGGCTAATTGATGAAAAGACAGCGGTAATGAGAGTAGAACCTGAAAAACTTGATGAACTACTTCATCCCCAAATAGATCCTGCTGCAGCTGTTACTGTTATAGGAAAAGGGTTGCCTGCTTCTCCGGGTGCGGCGGTTGGAAAAATTGTATTTAACTCGGAAGAAGCGGAAAAACAAGCATCTGACGGAGAAAAAGTCGTACTTGTTAGAAGCGAGACATCTCCTGAAGATATAGGCGGTATGAGCGCAAGTCAAGGCATTCTTACTGCTAAAGGCGGAATGACTTCCCACGCTGCGGTTGTAGCGAGAGGGATGGGTAGTCCATGTGTTGCAGGCTGCGGTGACTTGGTGATAAATTTTGAAAAGAAAATATGTAAATTTAAAGATAAAGAGTTTTCAGAAGGCGACTGGATAACAATAAACGGCACTACCGGAGAAATATTAGAAGGGAGCGCTAAACTTGTAATTCCAAAACTTACAGGAAATTTTGCAAAACTAATGGAATGGACTGATAAATTTAGAAAACTTGGTATAAGGACTAATGCCGATACGCCGACAGATGCACTTAAAGCAAGAGAATTTGGAGCGGAAGGAATAGGTCTATGCCGTACGGAACATATGTTTTTCGGAGAAGAAAGAATTCCTGCTGTGCAGAGGATGATACTTTCAGATAAAGGTGAGGAAAAAGATAAGGCACTTGAAAAACTTCTACCGATGCAGAAAGAAGATTTCATTGGTATATTTAGGGCAATGGATGGATTTCCTGTTACTATTCGTTTATTGGACCCGCCGCTTCATGAGTTTCTTCCAAAAGGTGATAAAGAGATAAAAAAACTTTCCGAACGGCTTAATATACCGTTTGAAGAAATTAAAATTAAAATAACAGCCCTTGAAGAAATGAATCCGATGTTAGGACACAGGGGCTGCCGATTAGGAATAACTTTTCCATCAATTTCAAAAATGCAGGCAAGGGCAATAATGGAAGCAGCCTGTGAATTGACAAAGGAGGGAATAAAGGTTCTTCCTGAAATAATGATTCCGCTTATAGCTACAGATAAAGAATACTTAAATCAGGAAAAAATTGTCAGAGAAATTGCGGAAGTTGTCATGGATGAAATGTTGGTAAAAGTGGACTATAAAGTCGGCACTATGATAGAGATACCACGTGCATGCCTTGTGGCAGATAAGATAGCAAAATCCGCGGAATTCTTTTCGTTTGGCACCAATGACCTTACACAAATGACTTTCGGATTGTCACGCGATGATGCTGGAAAGTTCCTGCCGGGATATGTAGAAAGCGAAATAATACCGGAAGATCCTTTTATTGTGCTTGATAGAGAAGGGGTTGGACAGCTCGTAAAAATGGCTGTAGAGAAAGGGCGTCAGGTCCAAGAGAATCTTAAAATAGGGATTTGCGGTGAGCATGGAGGAGAGCCGTCATCTGTAGAATTTTTCTACAATGTAGGATTAGATTATGTGTCGTGTTCGCCTTATAGAGTTCCGATAGCGCGTCTCGCAGCTGCTCAGGCAGTATTAGAAGAGAAACAGTGATTTTGGAAAACAGCTTGGGCGACCACATATAAGAATGTCCAAATATACTCCTTTCCAGAGAAATGTGTGGAAAATAGTAAAGACCATTCCTCACGGGGAAATGAAAAGTTATAAATGGGTAGCCGAAAAGGTGGGCAATCCCCAAGCTGCTAGGGCGGTAGGACAGGCCTTGAAGAAAAATCCTCTTCCCGGAATTATACCCTGTCATCGGGTTATCCGCTCAGATGGTTCTTTGGGTGGTTTTTTCCAAGGACTAAAAAAGAAAAGGGAACTTCTTCGAGACGAGGGTCTAAAAAAAATCATAATAAGAAATAATGATTATTAAAATCATAAAAAATAAAATATCGTTACAAATCCTGAAAAAACTTGCCGGAAATAACTATGGCAATATGATTAAAGGGGTGGTTGATGTGGAATTAAAAATTATAGCACTGGGAGGGGAACTCCATGCTGATGCAGAAGCCGTTTTACTTCAAGAGGGATCTCAGCAAAAGTATCTATGGGGTTTTAATATTTATCCTGATAAATTAAATGATGAAAAAATCCAGTATTCATCTTTCATTAATATACGACCATCACAAAATAATCTTGCTTTAGAAATTCAAAGTACTGAATTAAAAGAGCAAATTCGTCAAATCATTGTTTCTTTAATAGGAAATGAATAAAGATACCTGGCTAAATTTAACACGAAGTCAGCAATTAGGAAATATCGGCAGTGAAATTGCCCGTGCTCGTTACTGGGATGCTTATAATGATAATGATAATCGTCACATTGCGATTGAGCGTGCACTAAGATTAATTGATTTAACATTAGATGATAATCGTTGGGGCGCTGGTTTAAAGGAGATTGCCCGAATGCGAGAGGTTATAAGTGCCTGGTTTTGTGAGCAAATATTTTTTGATATTCAGCCGAAAGAAATTGAGAACTATTGTATTAATTTTGTTCTTGAACAGAGTGGGCCGGTTCTGCCTAACTGAATAAAAAAATCTAAATTGCAAAGGATAAGCCCTAACTCTTCTTAACGCAGGCTAAAGCCTGCGGATACCATCTACAGTTTATATTTTCCTATACATTAAAAAAGAAAAAAATCGTCAACTATCATGCCGGATATTGCTCCTACAAATTCAAAATAGATAACATAATGAATTAAGAAAGATTGTAAAAAGTATCATGCTCAAAAATTTTAGTTATTTGATCTGAGATAATTCAAAAATAAAATCACTGATTTTTTCAGCAGAGGCAGGGATTAAAAAATTTTTTACATTCGTTTGATAGCGGTTGAGTTTATCAGGCGAAGATACAAGTTCCATAATTAAATTAATTATTGTTTTCGGACTTGTTCTAATAAAACCAAGTTTATATTTGATAACTAATTCCGCATTGCCTTCTTCCTGCCCGGGAATTATTCTTGTAATAACTATGGGTTTTACGGCAGCAAGGGTTTCCATAAGAATAGCGCCTCCTGCTTTTGTTATAACTATATCAGATGCCTTTAAATAATCAGGCATATTAGTTATCCATGATACAATCTTTATTTCAGTGGGAAATTTTTTTGCGGAAAGCCGTCGGTAAATTTCTTTATATCTTCCGCATATTACAATTATTTGAAATGGCAGAGTATCTTTCTTGCCGAAATATTCAATTGTTTTAAGAAGTTGATTGTTATTACCCAATCCCAATACAAATAAAAATACCAGCTTATCTAGATTAAGTCCAAGCGACAAAAGAAATTCTTTTTTAGAAAGTTCGAAAAAACTATCGGCGAACGAAAGAGAGACAGGAAATCCGAGAATTTTAATTTTTTCGGGACTGATGTTATAAGAACGAACAACTGTGGCAGTATTTTCATTAGCCACAATATAATAATCCGTTATAGGACTTATCCAGGAGGAATGAATTGAAATTGAATCTGTAATAAGAGTGATAATTTTATTTTTGTTATGATATTTATTGCGTAGCGCTTCAAGTGTCGGATACCAGCAGGGGTGTGTAGTTAGAAAAATATCAGCATTTTTTGCTTCTAAAAAAGGCGCTTGCGGAGGATAAACAAATTTAGAAAAAAAGGTAGTTTTTTCAGTTAAATAATAACTGTTAGTTGAATTATAAGTGAATTGCCAGATAAACGGAAAATATTCAATAGATTTTTCATAATAGAATTTTGCTGTCTTTGTCAGTAGATTTCCTGTTTTTACAAAATCAATAAGTTCGCTTTGTATTTCTTTATGATGGAACTTTTTAATCGCACTTAACACCGAACGAGAAGCACTAACATGCCCTGTTCCCATAGAAGCAGTTAAAAGTAATATTTTTTTCATTATTTTGGGTTTAGCTCCGAATATTAGCCGTTTTTATAAAATTATTCTAAATGAAGTTTTTTTTTGCCACTTACTGTTAACTTCAATTTTACCACACATAAGATTTAAAAGTTTTTTAGATATGCTTAATCCAAGTCCTGTTCCTCCAGATTCTCTAGTAATAGCGTGTGCGGTAAGATCTATAACGGGCAAGTGAATATATTTATTGTCTTCTCTTATTTTTTTAACTACATCCCATCCGCTTATTTTTGGAAGCGATAGGTCCAAAAGAACAATCAATGAATTTTGAGCAAATTTTTTTATTCCTTCTATACCGTCTTTAGGGGAAATAACTTTATATCCGACTTGCTTTAATGCCGTTTCCGTTATCTCTCTGTTGTATGGATTGTCTTCTATTAAAATTATTTTTTCCTTTTCGGACATCTATTCAACTCTTAACTTATTTTCTATCCAATTTATTGCCTGCTGCCTGTACGTACCCGTACGCAGACAGGGGCAACTACAACTCTTCAACTCGTTACTCCAAATCTCAACTCTCCATATTATTATATTAAATTCAGATATGAATGCAATCCTCAAAGGTATAATAAATTCCATAGGTAAAGTCCCATAAAATTCCATAGTTAAA
>CAZPHG010000063.1:0-5379 GCA_964586585.1 uncultured bacterium
AGTGGAGTAACAATTATAGAGCTAACCATTGTAATGGCAATGATAGGATTGCTCAGCTGGGGCGCTATAATATTTTTTCAACATACATTTGATATATGGAGGACAACTCGTGATACTGTCAATGTTCACGGAGATTCAAGAATTGCAAAAAACAATATGTCTATGTATATAAGACAAGCGTCAACTGCGCCTATAACAATAACAGGCAATAATTCTATTGAATTTGAAATAGCAAGATCAATAACAGAATGGCATACCGATTTATCTATAAGATATTTTCAATACGGGACGGCTTTAAAAAACCAAATGAAAGGTAAAACAATAACGCTGATACCATCAGGGGTAGAATTATTTCATGTATGGTATGAGCCAGGCACTGCTTCAAGCTTTGCCTTTATAGGATCTTCTTTAACCGTAACACAAGGCGGTGAAACCGCAAATCTAAATAAAAGAATAATGTTAAGAGGAAGAAGATAAGAGGAAAATTTATAACATTAGAAGGTCCGGAAGGATCAGGTAAATCAACACAAGCTGGATTATTAGCTGAGTATCTTTTAAGTAAAGGCAAAAAAGTCATCCGAACCCGTGAACCCGGCGGAGTAAGCATTTCCGAACAATTAAGAGAAATTTTACTTGCTCCTAAAAATTTAATATATCCTCATACAGAATTGCTGCTTTATGCCGCCTGTCGCGCACAGCATACAAAAGAACTTATTGATCCTGCATTAAAAAAAAATAAATATGTTATATGTGAACGATATACCCATGCAAGTATTGCCTATCAGGGTTATGGAAGAAAACTTGACATTAATTTAATAAAAGAGTTAAATAAAGTGGCAACATTCGGTATCTCGCCGGATATAGTGCTATTACTTGATATAGATGTCGAAAAGGGGTTAAACAGAGTTAAAGAGTTAGGAAACGGACTTGACAGATTAGAAGCAGAAAAAATTGCATTTCATAAAAGGGTAAGGGAGGGTTATCTTGAAATTGCAAAATTAGATAACTCAGTTAAAATAATTAATGCGGTTGCTCCGGCGAAAATCATCCACGAAAAAATAATAAATATTGTTAATCCAACTTTAAAATGAATTTTAGAAATATTGTAGGACATAAAAAAAACTTGCATTTGCTTAATAAAATGCTGCGTTCTAACCGCGTGCCACACGCTCTCCTTTTTAGCGGTTTTGAAGGAATAGGAAAAAGAATTGTGGCAGCGGCTTTATCTAGTGCGCTTAATTGCGAATCTCTGAAAAAATCCGGCGCATGCGGAAGTTGTTCTTCCTGTCTGAAACTAAAAGCAGGTTCGCATCCTTTTATAACATTTATAGGTTCGTCAAAAAACGAGAAATGGATGACTCTTAAAATAAAAAAAAATATTTTTTATCGGATAAATAATGTTATTGCTTACGATGAAAACGGAACTAAAAAGATTACGGAAAAAATAAATGTTTATCAGATTCGTCATATAATAAAAAAAGCGTCTCTAAAATCTACAAAATTATCAAAAAAAGTGTTTATAATAGATGATATTGCCTTAGCTACAAATGAGGCGGCAAACTGCCTCTTAAAAGTTTTAGAGGAATCGCCGACAGACACTTATTTCATTCTGATAACCTCAAAAGAAAATATGCTTCTTAACACAATAATTTCCAGATGTCAGCGGATAGAATTTAGCCCGCTTTTGCGAGAAGAAATGGAAGAGGTTATTAACAATATGATTGAATCTTCCAAAAATCTGAAAAAAGCGGCGAAATTAATAAATATATCAGGCGGGTCACCGAGAAAACTTTTAAAACTTCTTCAATTGAAAGATATTGTTTTTCCTGAATGTGATTTTGAATTTTTTTTTAAAGAAGTTACTAAATGGTGTCCCGATAAAAATATTTCCATAGATAAACTCGGCGCTTTACTTGAAATGGAATCTGAAGAATTCAGGAAAAATCCGAAAGAAAAAAGTTATGACAGAATATTAATTATTGAAGATACCTTAAAGGATATAAGAAGAAACGCAAATTTGGATTTAACGATTTCAAATATGTTTTTAAAATTAAGGGGGGGGGGTAAGGTAAATGAATATTGTACAAGTTGAATTAAGAAAAATTCGCGAACGGCTTCCTGTTATAACAGGTACTGTTGATGTAAAAGTAGGCGATAGGGTTCTTCTATCTACTGATGACGGATTAGAAAACGGAATGGTTATGGAGACAGAAAATACACAAAAGAATTTTTCCAAAAAAGATATTTTAATGAGGTTGGTAAGAGTTTTAAATGAAGAGGATAAAAAAGTATTAAAGAAAAATGAACTGTTTTCTCAAAAGATGACTCCAAGCGTAAAAAATGAAATAAAAAAAGAAAATTTAAATATGCATTTAAGTGGTATCTCTTATACTTATGACCGCCAAAAACTATTTATTTATTATACGGCTCCAGAAAGAGTGGATTACAGATATCTAATAAAGTCGCTTGGCTCAAAACTTAAAACAAGAATACAGATGGTGTGTGTAGGACCAAGAGATGAAACATCTATCACAGGAGGAATCGGACTATGCGGAAGAGAAGTATGCTGTCGGCTTTTCCTGTGGAATAAAGGCGGAATTAATATGGATATGGTTAAAAATCAGCATCTTTCTTTGAATACCGAGAGTATTTCGGGCTGTTGCGGAAGATTAATGTGTTGCCTTAAATATGAAAATGATTTTTATTGCAAAAAGAAAAATAGCTGCCGTTTAACTGTAAAAGAAAGATTTAAAAAATGGATGAAATAAAATTTATAACGACACCGCTTTATTATGTTAATGCGTCCCCGCATATAGGACATGCTTATACCAGTATCGCCGCTGATTGTCTTGCGAGATTTTATAGACTTAAAGGATATAAAGTTCATTTTCTTACAGGCACTGACGAACATGGAGAGAAAATATTCAAAGCCGCGGCTGATGCCAATATGGAAGTAAATGAATTTGTTGATAAAGGTGCAGATGAATTTAAAGCATTATGGAAAATTTTAAATATTAGTTATAACCAATTTATAAAAACAACTTCTCCTGTACATAAAGAAGCAGTGAAAAAAGTTCTTATGATATTATATGAAAAAAGACTTATATATAAGGGATTTTATGAAGGCTGGTATTGTGTGCCGTGCGAGAGTTTCTATACTCCAACTCAGCTGAATAATTCTCTTTGTCCCGACTGCCAGCGTGCTGTCCGACAAATAAAACAAAGAAGTTATTTTTTTAAACTATCCGAATTTCAGGACCGGATTTTGGAGCATATAAAAAAACATCCACATTTCATAATGCCTGAATCAAGAAAAAATGAGATTGCAGGGTTTCTTAAAGAACCATTAAAAGATTTAAGTATCTCAAGATTAGATATGAAGTGGGGGATACCGTTTCCGTTTGATAAAGAACATACGGTCTATGTGTGGTTTGACGCGCTTATCAATTATATATCAGCTTGCGGATATGCGGATAATCCGGATAAGTTTAACGAACTTTGGCCACCTAAAATTCATTTTATAGGTAAAGATATTATTAAATTTCATGCGGTTATATGGGCTGCTATGTTGATGGGACTTTCTCTTAAACTTCCTGAAATTATTTTTGCTCATGGCTGGTGGACAACCGATGGCGAAAAGATGAGTAAATCACTCGGCAATGTATTAGATCCTTTGTTTTTAGTAAAAAAATGGTCGGTAGATGCGCTTAGATATTTTTTATTAAGAGAAATAACTTTTGGAGTGGATGGGAATTTTTCTTTAAAGCAATTTAATGCAAGATACGAAAGCGATCTTGCCAACGACCTTGGAAATCTCTTAAGTAGAGTGCTGTCAATGATTGAAAAATATAATCCACTTTATGGCAGTAATTCGGCAGATGGATTTGATGTGACGGTTGAATCTATTATTAGTGAATTAGATGAACTCTATGAAAAATTAAAATTTAATATAATTTT
The DNA here is from genome assembly GCA_964586585.1 of uncultured bacterium. Taxonomy (GTDB): domain Bacteria; phylum CG03; class SLGR01; order SLGR01; family CAZPHG01; genus CAZPHG01. The sequence continues at coordinate 3,958 of CAZPHG010000063.1, forward strand.
AGATAAAATCTGGCAGATAATAAAGCAGGCAAATACTTATATAGAACGAAATAAGCCGTGGAAACTTGCTAAAAATGATAAAAGACGGCTTGGCGAAGTGCTTACCAATCTTTTTGAAGTTTTAAGGATTGTCAGCGGATTTATTGAGCCGTTTATGCCTGATACATCCCGTGAGATTAAATCACAATTAGGTGTAGAAGGTGAGTCGGGGTTAAAATGGTCGCCTGTTTTAAGTTTTGACAAAATAAGGAAAGGTAAGCTGTTATTTCCAAAGAAATAACAAAAATAGGTGTTATTGCCGACGACCTTACCGGCGGTGGCGATGTTGGTGTTCAGTTTGCCGACAGAGGATTTAAAGTTGTTTTAAGCGTGGATGTTGATACAATAAAAGCTCTTGCGGAATGTCCGCCCCCAAAAGCAGCTGTATGGATAATTAATACACAGAGCAGACATATTTTCGCAACAGAAGCAAAAAAGAAAGTAAAGAAAGCATTGGGATATCTTAATGAATGGGGAGCGGATTATTTTTATAAAAAAATTGATTCCACACTCAGAGGTAATATCGGCGCTGAATTAGAATCTTTATTAGAAGAGTTAACTGAGGGTAAACGAAGTATTCCTTTATGCGTCGCATATCCTGAAATGGGCAGAACAACATGGGATTCAATTCATTATGTATGGGGTGAAAAAATAAGCGAATCCATTTATGGAAACGATATTAACTGTCCTGTCCGAGAGTCAAATATCAAGAAATTATTAGAATCTCAAATGAGACATCATGAATATATTAATGTATTAGATGCGGCAACTGATGAAGATTTAGAGAGATTATCTGAAAAAATAACAGGGGGCGGACTTTTCGCTGGAGGCGGAAATATTTTTGCAGGTTCTTCTGTATGGGCGGGAAAACTTGCAGATACCTGGATGAAAAACAACAGGGAGCGGACATTCCGTCATATAAGGCAAAAAGCACAGAAAATATGCGGAATATTCGCTCTCAACGATGATATACTTATAATATCAGGAAGTTTAAATCCTGTATCTTTAAGGCAGGCGGATTATTTCAAAACAAAAGGCGGCTGTATTTTGTATATACCTGAGTCGGACATTCCGCCGGTAAATATCAAAGCAAGCGGCAGTATTCTTATAACTACTCCGACAAAAAAACAAGAGAACATTGGGAGCGGACATTCCGCATTTAAAAAACTTATTGAATTTGCCGCGAATTTTTGGTTAAAAAATAAAAAAAGATTTAATTATGTTATGTTAAACGGCGGAGATACTGCTTTTGATTTTATGAAGTGCGCCAGTGTGAATTGTGTAAAAGTTATTAAATCTCTTGATACAGGAATTGCACTAACATCATCAAATGAAAATTATTATGTGCTTAAACCCGGCGGTTACGGCAGGGCTGACACATTT
>CAZPHG010000064.1:0-5327 GCA_964586585.1 uncultured bacterium
AATTTTATCCGGATATATTTTATATAATTGTCTGTACTTAGTCGGAGTTATATTAGGCATAAAAATATTTGCCCCCCCCATTAATGCCATTTCTCTTCCTTGGGGATGAATGCTTCCTATTGCGGTGGTCGCAGGAAGGTGAACTTTTTTAAGGACAATTCTTGCTGCTGCCAACACTTTTAAAGTCATACTTAAAGTTCCTGGCTTCTCTTCCGCCAAAGGTGTATCGGGATGCGGAATAAACGGACCAATGCCTGCCATATCAACATCTAATTTTTTCATAAGTCCGATATCATCGGCTAAATCCTGAACAGTTTGACCGGGTAAGCCCACCATATTTCCTGCCCCTACCTGATATCCGAGTTCTTTCAGCCAGTTTAATATTTTAATTCTTTTTTTTAGAGTTTGTCCGGGATGAAGATTTGAATAAAGAAGAGGATTAGCTGTTTCGTGTTTTAAAAGATATCTGTCAGCCCCTGCTTTCCGCCATAATTTGTAGTCATTATAATTTCTCTCCCCAACGCATAAAGTGATAGCAACATCTATTTTTTCTTTAATTTTTTGAATAATTTCGCTGATAATTTCTGCTGAATACCATGGGTCATCTCCTGATTGTAAAACTATGGTTTTTATTCCTGCCCGATAACCTCTTAAGGCAGATATTATTATTTGCTCTTTAGTCATACGATAGCGGGTAAGTTTTTTATTACTATGACGCAATCCGCAATAAAGACAATCGCATAAGCAATAATTAGAAAACTCAATTATTCCCCGTAAATGCACTTCTTCTCCGCAGAATTTAATTCGGACATTATCTGCCATACAAGTAAATTTTTTTTCTTTCTCGGTAGTGAGCATCTCTATGATTTCAGTATTCTTCTCTCTGACAAATTGCTGTTTTTTATTAGATAACATTTTCATTTTTTTATACTATTTTTGACGCTATCTTTCAAATTTCGTTTTTTGGCACTTCTTTTAAGTTGACAAATATAATGACCCCCATGAGAGTGGGACACTTAAAAAATGGAGAGTTTTACAAAAATCTGAAAGAAAAGTATTCTCATAGTAAACAAGCATGTAGTATATATAATGACCTATAATGCTACACAAATTTCTGAAATATTTCTCACCTTTCTCCTGTCCCCCTCTACCCTGGTATATAAAGAAGAGCATGAAAATAACAGATACTCTTTCTTTAATGGTCGGGATGGCCGGATTTGAACCGGCGACCACTCGCCCCCCAGACGAGTGCGCTACCAGACTGCGCCACATCCCGACAATAATAAATAAAAATTCTCAACCCTGTTCGGATTCAATAAATTGCCTGCCTGTGCGTTGCACGCAGACAGGAACCCCTACAATAAATCCAGAACTCTTCTAAGAAAGCTCTGCTAAAAAACAACCGCGTATGGGTTGTTTTTCTTTACGCTTCGCTGGAGCGGGCGATGGGGTTCGAACCCACGACGTCCAGCTTGGGAAGCTGACATTCTACCACTGAATTACGCCCGCCTTAAATTTCAATATCAGCCCATTAATCTCCTATACTTCTTCAGATAGTAACTTTTTAATTTCATATAGCTCTTTTTTAACTTGCTTGAGCTCCTGTATCGCAGCAGATGAAGTAGTAAGGTTTAATTCCAATTGTCCTACCGCCTGTTTTTTTTCTTCTAACAACTGCTTTTTTGCGCCGGAGATAGAGTATTTTTTGTCATATACCAAATACTTTATCTTTTCAATAATATCAACATCACTATAAGTATATCGCCTCTGACCACTCTCTCTTCTCTGCGGTCTTAAAAGTCCAAACTCTTTCTCCCAATATCTTAATGTGTGCGGCGGCGTATCAGTAAGATTAGATACTTCTTGTATCGTTAAATATTTTTTATACATTATAAAGAGTTCTATTTAATTTCGGTGACGGTATAAACTTTATCACTCTCTTAGGCGCTATATCAATTGTTTCTCCTGTTAATGGATTTCTGCCTTTACGCGATTTTTTGAATTTTATATAAAATGTTCCAAACTCCGATATCGTTACTCTTTCTCCTCTTTTCAACGCATCTTTAATCGTTTGAATAAATACTTCCACAGCATCCTTTGCTTCTGTTTTCGCACAAGTTATTTTTGACACACTTTCTATTATTTCATTTTTGTTCATAGTATATTTTTTTTATTTTTAATTTTCAAAATATTCGCTCTTTAACGGTCTTTTCATTAACTCCATCCACGATTCTGCCGGTGATTTTCCATTAAAAAGTATCCTATATACAGTATCGCAAACAGGCATTTGAATATCATTAATTCTTGCAAGTTTATAGACGCTTTTTGCCGTTGAAATACCCTCAACAGTTGTTTCGATTTTGTTAAATGCCTCTTCAAAAGTCAATCCCACTCCCATATATCTTCCAAATCTGAAATTTCTTGAATGCTCTGAAAAACAAGTAACAATCAAATCGCCTATTCCGGATAATCCATTAAATGTCTCTTCTTTTGCCCCAAGTTTTACTCCAAGCTGCCTTATCTCAGCATTTCCTCGTGTTATTAATGCCGCTACCGTATTATCTCCCATTCCAAGCCCTTTGGAAATTCCAGACGCAATTGCTATCACATTCTTAAACGCACCGCCAAATTCAACCCCTTTTATATCACTACTGCTATAAACTCTGAAATACACATTGGAAAAAACTTTTTGAATTTTACTGTTTACCGCTCTATTTACACCGGCGCAAACAACAGCAGTCGGCACCCTTTTTACTACTTCTTCAGCATGACTTGGACCTGAAAGCACTGCTATATTTATTTCTCCTCCTATCTCATCCTGCAATACCTCACTTGCCCTTTTAAGTGTCTTTTTCTCTAAACCTTTTATTGTGCTTATAACTAACACATCTTTACCTATTTTTACTTCCGATAACTGCCTTGCCACTGATTTTATAGTTGCCGACGGAACTGAAACTACTATATATTTTGCATCAATAACCGCCTCATCTAACGAATTAGTTATTTTTATATCATCAGGTATTTTGTAGCCTCTTAAGGATTTAAATTTTCTTGTTTTTATCAGATTTTTTGCTTCACTGCTATCATATTCCCATAAAGTAATATTATAATCGTTTTCATAAAGCACATTTCCTAATGCTATTCCCCAACTACCTGCTCCGATAACCGCTATTTTAGAACGCTTTTTTTTCTTCACCATTTAATAACCTCTTTATATTTTTATGATGTTTTAATCCAATCAACCCCGCCAGTATGAAAGTAAGACCTACATAAAATGTCACACCTGAAAAATAAAGAAGGACAGGAAATAAAAATGCACCTATTATCGAACCAAGTGAAATAAATTTAAATATATATACTATAACCGCAAAAACAAACAACACTATAAATGTAATAACCGGATTAATCGCAAAAAATATGCCAAGTGTTGCAGCAACTCCTTTTCCTCCCTTAAATTTCAGAAAAGGAGAATAATCATGACCTAAAACTACTGCAAGAGCAACAATCGGAACCATTACCGAGGCATCGGTGAGTTTCCCTGTAAAATACACAGGGAAAAAACCTTTTGCAACATCAAGCAATAATACCGCTATCCCGTATTTAATATTTAAAGCCCGTACTACATTTGTAGCGCCGGCATTTCCGCTACCGAGTTTTGTTATATCCTTTCCCGCAAAAATTTTCGTAATTATATATGAAAAAGGAATAGAACCTACACAAAAAGCTAAAATTACTATAAACCAATTCATTATTTTTTTAAGGGCTTGCCTACAAAATTCACTTTCACCGGCGCTCCGTAATATTCATAATGCTTATAGATAGAATTTCTTATGTAATTTTTCCAGTGCTGTGGAATTTTATCAATCCGATGATGTTTTATAAAAAGATTAAACACAGGCGGATTAACCCTTTTCTGTTTTAATTTTACTACTATCGGTCTTTTATTTGCTGATTCCGGAGGCGGTCTTTTACTGATCATTTTAGTTAAAAGCATATCTAATTCATGCTGTGGGATCTCGGTAAAAGTGCTTTGTACAACTTTTTTAAGTTCCTTATATAGTCTATTTATCCCTTTTCCCTCTTTTGCAGAAAGCAAAATAAGCGGAGCAAACCACATAAAAGGCATCACATTTAATAAATTTTCTCTGTATAACTCTTCATTATCAGATTTATCTTCAATACAGTCTTCTTTATTTCCTGCTATTATAACCGATGTGCCGCTGTCAATAATCCAACCGGCAATCCTGCAATCTTGAAATGTAAGCGGCTCTGTTAAATCTAACATAAATATACAAATATCCGCTCTCTCTATCTCTCTTCTTGAAGCAAGCATGCTGATAATTTCTTCTACTTCTTTGCCTCTTTTTCTTCTTGATACTCCTGCCAAATCTGTAATTTCCCAATCAATATCTTCTATCTTTAAATAACATTTTGCAGGATTTCTTGTCGTACCGGGAACTTTATCTACTATCACTCTTTGTTCGCCGGCAAGCAGATTAAGAAGTGTTGATTTTCCTACATTTGGCTTTCCGGCAATACACAACTTCAAATAACTGCTGTCGCTTTTTTCTTCATTTGATTCGCCAAGTATTCCGATAATAGATTCAGTCAGCCCGGCAATGTTTCTTTTGTGAATTGCAGATATGCTCACAACTTCATTAAACCCAAGTTTGTAAAAATCAGCGGCAGCAACATCCATATTAGGAATATCTGATTTATTCACTACTAAAATAATAGGAGTATCTGTTTTTCTTAAATTCCCTGCTATCTCTTCATCCATAGGTGTCAGCCCATCTTTTGCATCTGTGACAAAAAGCAGTAAATCCGCTTCTTCTATAGCAACCTCTACCTGCATATTTACTTTTTCTTCTATATCCTTATCCGTACCTAACATAAGTCCGCCGGTATCTATAAGAAGATACTTGAAATTACCTTCAGGGAAAAAGTAAGAATAACTTCTGTCTCGCGTCAATCCGGGATTCGGCGATGTAAGCGCTTCTCTTCTATTGATAAACACATTAAAAAGTGAAGATTTTCCTACATTAGGTCTTCCTACAATTGCTATTGTCTTAATTCCCATTTTTGTCAGAATTCCTTATCGCATTCATAATATATCCCATACCCGCAGATATAGTTGAAATTGCTGTAATATAAAAGATAATATTTATAAACGCCGCTCCTATAATCGCAGCAACTATTGTCAGCATCTGCATAAATGCAGTAATTTTTCCCATAATAGTAGGCTTTATCTTTTTTACGCCGGATATGATAGATAATCCAATCCAGCCTAAAAAAACTATAAGGTCTTTGGAAATAACTATTACTGT
>CAZPHG010000065.1:0-5293 GCA_964586585.1 uncultured bacterium
GGGATTAGAAAATTTATTATTGATAAAGATGTCGGTGGCGGCGTGCAGAAATTGTTGCCGTTAGAGAAGTTTACGGATTTTAATATAAAGGAGAGTAAATAAGATGAAAAATAAAAAAGCTACGACAGCAATAATAATCTTAATACTTGTTTTGATAGGATTCTCAGCAACAGTGTTTACTGTTGATGAAACAAAACAGGCAATAGTTATTCAATTAGGCAGGCATGTTAGAACCATCAGAGAGCCAGGTCTTTATTTTAAAATACCTTTTATTCAAACCGTATATTTTTTTGAAAGCAGAATTTTAGAATATGACGCAGCTGCTGCAAAAATAATTACAGCAGATAAAAAACATCTGGTAATTGATAACTTCGCCCGTTGGAGAATTATAGATCCTCTTAAATTTTATGAAACCGTTCGCAATGAATTTGGAGCTCAATCTCGACTGGATGATATTATATTTTCAGAGTTAAGAGAGGAATTGGCAAGGCATACGTTAACAGAAATAGTTTCAATCAATCGTGAAAAGATAATGGATTTAGTCCATAAGCGAAGCACCGAGAAAGCAGCAGATTTCGGAATTGAAGTACTTGATGTCCGAATAAAGCGTGCCGATTTACCGCCGGAAGTTACGCATTCCGTATATGCGAGAATGAGAGCAGAGAGAAATAGGATAGCAAAAAGATTCCGCTCGGAAGGAAAAGAAGAAGCGGTTAAAATAAGGGCAGAAGCCGATAAAGAAAGAACAGTGATACTCGCAGAAGCATATAAACAATCGGCAATTTTAAGAGGACAAGGAGATGCGCGCGCCGCAAAGATATATGCCCGGGCATTTAGAAGAGCGCCTCGGTTTTATTCTTTCTTAAAAACGCTTGAAGTATATAGAGAGATATTTTCTGAAGATACAACATTTATTTTTTGCAGTGATTCGGAACTTTTTAGGTATTTAGGAAAATCTAAATAACATTATTGAAAACAAGCGAATTTGAATATTCTCTTCCAAAAGAATTTATCAATCAGGAGCCGATTTGTCCGCGAGATGCTTCAAAACTTCTTGTTCTTGACAGAAAAAAAAACAAAGTCTGTAAAGATAATTTTAGAAATATAGCAGATTATTTTAAGAGCGGCGATGTTTTGGTGTTAAATGATACTAAAGTTATACCGGCAAGAATTTTAGCAAGAAAAAAAAGCGGTGGAAAAGTAGAAGTTTTTTTACTGAAAAAAGTAGAAACACAAAAGAATTGCTGTGAAAGATGGGAAGCATTAGTTAAGCCGGGTTCAAAAGTTCCGGAAGAAAGCTATTTGTATATCGGCAATGATATAGAAATAAAAATCTTAAAAAAAACAGATGAAGGAGGTAGAATCATAGAATTTTCTTCTTCCATTATACTTGAAAAAGTACTTAAAAAATACGGGAAAATACCTCTACCTCCATACATAAAAAAGACGCTTTCCGACCCTGCCCGATATCAGACGATATATGCTAAAAAAAACGGTTCTGTCGCAGCGCCCACAGCGGCGCTTCATTTTACTTCCGAATTATTAAGAAAGATAAAAAATAAGGGAATAGAAATTGTATATATAACTCTTCATATGGGGCTTGGTAGTTTCAGACCTATAAAAGAAGAAATTATTGAAAATCATAAAATGCCGTTTGAATATTATCAATTGTCTAAAAAAGCAGCAGAAAAAATAAACAATGCTCAGATTAAAGGAAACCGCATAATTGCCTGCGGCACAGATGCTGTGAGAACTTTAGAAACTGCTGCATCATCCGGAAAACTTAAAGCCGGTAGCGGAATGACTTCACTTTTTATTACTGAGGATTATGAATTTAAAGTTGTAGATATTTTAATTACAAATCTTCATCTTCCGCGTTCTTCTCATTTAGTTCTGGTATCTGCTTTTGCAGATAAGAAATTTGTTTTTAAAGCATATAAATACGCAATGGCTGAAAAATTCAGATTTTATACATTTGGAGATGCAACAATAATAATATGATATCTTTTTTAGATAACAACCTTATGGCGGAACACCGAAAAAAACCTGTTTTTCTAAACAGGAGAGCATTTTGTAAAATGTGTATATCAAGCGGAATTGGGGTTGTTGTTTCACCTTTCATTCTTCACTTCGCAAAAAATACTTTATCGGCAAAGTTGATTAGAGATGAAATAGGTTATGAGGCAATGTTTTATCAAAAGTTAAAAAACAATAAAGTTCTGTGTCAGCTCTGTCCGCAAGATTGTATTATAAATAAAGGCAGAAGGGGTTTCTGCAGAGTCCGAGAAAATCAGGGAGGGAAATTATATACTTTAGTTTACGGAAGACCATGCTCTATAAATATAGGTCCTATTGAAAAAGCGCCGCTTTACCACTTTGTGCCGGGGCATAAGCGCCTGACTATGGCTACCGTAGGATGTAATTTTACATGTAAATTCTGCCAGAACTGGCAAATTTCCCAAGCCTCGCCTGGTGTATTAAGAGAGTATAATGTAAATCCTATTCAGGCAATACAATTGGCTAAATTAAATCGTGTAAATTCAATTTCTTTTACTTATACCGAGCCGATTATTTTTTATGAATATGTATATTCTATTTCCCGCCTTGCAAAAAAAGCAGGTCTTAAAACTTCAATTGTTTCTAATGGGTTCATTAATCCGAAACCTTTAAAACAACTGCTTCCATATTTGTCTGCGGTAAACATAGACCTTAAAGCCTTTACTGAAAAATTTTATTCCGAAATATGCGGCGGTGAGTTGAAACCTGTATTAGACACTCTTAAATTATTAAAAGAAGAAGGCGCTTTTTTTGAGATTGTTAATTTAATCATTCCCACACTTAATGATTCACCTAAGGAAATTAAAGAAATGTGTGAATGGATAAAAGAAAATTTAGGAGAAGATGTGCCTGTGCATTTCAGCCGGTTTCATCCTTCTTTTAGAATGACACACTTGCCGCGAACTCCGATTAAAACATTGGAGATGGCTCATAAAACTGCTAAAAGAGTAGGTTTAAAATATGTCTATCTTGGAAATGTACCTGGGCATAAGCATAGTTCTACTTTCTGCCCGGAGTGTGGAAAGCGACTGATTCACAGGATAGGGTTTTCCGTTTTAAGGAACAATATAATTGATGGTAAATGTAAATTTTGCGGGTATGAAATATCAGGGATATGGGAGCATTAGGAGGATGAAAATGAAGAAACACTTTATTATTGTATTAGGCATAGCTATTGTAGCTATAATAATCGCAGCAGTTTTAATTAAAAGAAAGCAACCAACGGAAATTATAGTTGATGAAATATCGTATAAGGTAGCTCTTGAAACTTTTTTAGAGGATAGCGAATTAATCTCTGTGCGTAAGGAGCAAGAGGAATTTTCTTACTACGAACTTCATAATGTTTATGGAAAGCTACAGGGTTTTATCTTCCTTGGCGAGGAAGAAGGATATATCGGACCAATTAATCTATTTGTGAAAACAGATTTAGAGAGAATAATTCAAGAGGTTTATGTCTGGCAACACACCGAAACTCCTATATTTGTGCCTCCGGTAAAATTAAAAGAGTTTTTAAATACCTTTGCTAATCACAAAATTGATGAAGAACTTAAATGGCAGACAGATATCCATGGTCTTACCGGCGCTACTGTGACAGCAGAATCCATTATAAGAGCGGTGCATGAGAAGGGATTAGAGGCCTCCCGGAGAGATATATTTAATAGTGTTCCGTGATATTGTTTTTTTTCCATTTTCCTTTGGAGCGATCAGCAGTATAGGAATCTGCCTTGCATCTTGCACGCCAATTTTAGTTTCATACTTAATATCAACAAAGCAGTATTCGGGAAAATTTGTTGCCGGTATAGTTTTTTTTACCATAGTACGTGCGCTTACATTTATATTAACCGTAGTAATAATATTCATCATAGGAGATATTGCGAGAGAATTTATCAAAGAGCAGGAAATTATTCTTCGTATCATTGGCGGTGCTTTTATATCAGCAATAGGGATTATAATCTTTTTTAATAAGCATATGAATCTCAAATTTTTCAGAACAAGGACAAAAGGACTTATCTTTTTAGCAATATTGTTTGGAATAAAGCCCTGTCTGCCTCATATTGCTATATGGAGCTATTGTCTGATGGTAGCAGAGAATGTAGCCCAGGCAGTGGCGATAGCAATTAGTTTTTCCATAGGCGAAAACATTACTCCCATTGTCATTGGGTTATTGGGCGGCCGTGTGGTATTGCGTTATATGCGGGGGCGATTTTATAAAATAGCCACAAAAGTAGCAGGCGCAGTAATTTTTGTATTAGGGATAGTTTTTATATTCTATGGATAACGAGTTGGAGAGTGAATATTTACGATGTTAACTGTACCATTGAAAAACAAATTATTTAAAATTATAATTAAACAAGCGCTGTTAGGGCTCATCTTGGGGATGATTGGCTTTACAAGCGGACTGGTTTTAGCGATAGGATTTGGTACCTATTACGGCTGGGTGCTTTCTCGTCTTTGGGTAGGAGGCATTATCGGTGGATGTGGAGGGAGAAAGCATCTCTTACTTGGAGTTATAGGTGCTTTTGTTGCTTGGTTTTTCGGGCACATAACAGGTTTAGATAGTATTTGGGTTAATTGGCTGATATTAGGCTCTTTCATTGGAGTATCCGGAAAGGTATTTACTCGTGTGCTAAAAGGAGTAGCAGCAGGTGGGGCAGGTGGATTGCTCGGCGGATGGATTTATTTGGCAATGCCAACAGGTATGGTTGTGAGAATGGAATGTATCGCTCTGGCTGCCCTTGGCTGGGCAATATTAGGTTCTCTTATTGGTTCAGTTAGTGGCATAGTTGAAAAGTCACGCCGCAAAATAATTTATGGTATAATAATAGGGTCGGGAAGTGGAGTGGTGGCAATGTTTATTCTAGAAAGGATTATAATCTTTATCGCCGATGTAGTTGGTATAGCAGGTTCTGTATTTATGGAGGGTGCGATAGCCGGTATGAGTATTTGGGTAGTCATTAATTTTGTCTCAATAATAGCAGATGAATAGGCAAGTAAAATTACTTATGGTTGTGTTCATAGTAGGGATAGCTATTCTTGTTGGATATAATGTTACCCAACGCAGAACGCAACCTCTTCCATCTATAGAGATGGAAGAAGGCGTCTATCAATTAGGTGCTCTTGTTGTAGATAGCATTAAGGGAGAGATTCACTTTGATGCGAAAATCCAGAAAAGGGAGGGGTGGGCACAGCATCTAATATATCTTCATGGATACAAATGGCTAAAAGAAAAATCAGC
>CAZPHG010000066.1:0-5264 GCA_964586585.1 uncultured bacterium
AAAAGGGGACATTTTTACTTTGCCCAAAGTGGACATTTTCATTTTGCTCCTACAAATTTTGACTTTTATTAAAAAGTATATTAAAATAAAAATATGGGGGCGAACAGGGCTCGACAGGATTTGTTAGGGAAAGAGCAGCAGGTAATGTTTGACGGCATCATCAAAAACCGTCAAAAAACAAACGCAGACAATAGTCTAGCACTGGCTGCTTAATTTAAGTAGTCCACTCAGGCAGTTTTTTCTTTGTTGGATTGCTATGGGTGTCATAAAAACAGAGATAGTCAAAAAACTTCCCCAGGTTATTTGATGAATCAAAAGGGGCAACCTTCTGTATTTCATTTGTTCCGGGATGATGCAGAAGAAAATAAATCGGAACTAAGCCTGTAGATACTCTATCCTATGATTTCTGGACGTGGGTTCGATTCCCACCGCCTCCACCATAGGGAGTTTTTTGATTTTTGTAATAATTTTTTGATGAGCCTTGCTCACCAACTTTTTGAAGAATTTTTAATTTCCTCGTCAGAAAAAGACAAAATATCATACGTGTATTTTTCAAGATTAAATAAGAAAGAAGGATAAAGTTATGTCAAAAGGAAGAACTACAAAACACAACTTTTTTCATATCTCCCGAAGTTTCTTTCTATGATATGGTTGAATAAAGTTTATTTAATCTTTTTGACATTTCCTCTATGCTGAATTCCGAAACAAGCAAGTTTTTAGATGAAACAGCCATCTTTTTTCTTAAATTATCATCTTCAAGAATTTTATAAGCAGATTCGGCAAGCCCTTTAACATCTCCGCATTTAACTAAATATCCATTCACGCCGTCTTTAATTACATCCCTTGCACCATCTACATCTGTCGCTACTATCGCAATAGATGACGCCATTGCTTCAAGAAATACCCGCGGCAACCCTTCAAAATAAGAAGTATGCAGCATTACATCTAAATAAGGAATTATATCTTCTGTATGTTTTTGCCACCCGAGCATAAAAAATCTTTCTTTTAAGCCCGATTGTCGGATATACTTTTCAAGTTCTTTTCTCTGAACACCGTCACCTGCAAGCAAAAAATAGTAATCCCCTTTTTTACTTAAAAGAGTGCAAGCGGCAATATAATCTTTCAACCCTTTTTGCGGTTTGAAACAGGAAATATTGCCTATTAATTTATCGGTATTTTTTAATCCAATCTTTTTTTTAATACCGTTATTTTTTTTTATTTCAAATTTTTCAAAATCTATGCCGCTTCTTATAACAATATATTTTTCCTTATTTCCTATTCCATATTTTAATCCCTTTTCCACATTTGCATATGAAACCGCAATAAGTTTTGTTGTCCATTTTGCTGTCCATTTTTCTATTATTATGAAAAAATTTCTAACTATTGGTCTCTGAAGCGGCGTAAATCCAAAACCGTGAAAAGTATGAATTATTATCGGAACTCCTACTAACTTTGCCGCCAATCTTGCAATGATACCTGCCTTTGAAGAATGTGAATGTAATATATCCGGCTTAATTTCCTTGAAATAAAAAAAGAACCATAAAAACGCAAGAAAATCATAAAAAGGATTTATTTCTCTTTTAAGAAAAGGACAAAATCTGTTTATAAATTTGCTTTTTATTGCCCTTTCATCTAACATTCCCCCTTTTGAAGATATGAGAAATCCGATACAATTGGCATCTATATTATCTAATGTATAAAGCGTCCCTAACTGGGCGCCGCCAAATTCAAGTTTTGTAATGGTATGAACTATTTTGACAAACATTTTTCAGATAATCTTCTTCCCCATATAATTGCTTCTTCCATACTTGAATATTCCCACCCACCATATCTTCCACCTGTAAAAATATTCAATGTTTCAAGATGCTCAATTAAAAAGTCATGCGATTTTCGCCAACTCTTATCATAAATGACATAAGCAGTTGGAATCGTAAGAGTTAGAGTTTTAACTATTTCCGCATCAGATGGAATAATTTCAGATTTTATCAACTGATAAATAACTTTATTTTCTATTAATTGATATTTTGTTTTATCCGGCAACTTATCAGATGGATATGATATTTCTACATAACATGACCAGTTTCCTTTTGGTGCCATCCGTCTCGAAATTGCCGGTGGAAAACCTACACGATAGAAAACTTCGGATCCGGGAAAATATATCCAGTGCGTTCCTTTTTTAACTGCTTTTCCCGGCTCCCCTTTCCAGCCGATATTTATATTTAAAAGTCCAGTATTTTTAAGCTTTGTCGCATATTTTAGTAAAATTTCATCTTTCGGATTTAACATATCCGCTACTAAATTTTTTAATGGCGCTGTTGATATAAGAAAATCATAAGGGTATTTTATTCCTTTAACTGTTACTGTTTTTTCTTTCCAGTTGACTTCATCAACAGAACTTTCAAAATTAATATTCAATCCTTCGGCAAATTTTTCTGAAAATTTCCCTATACCCGCCGGCGGATAATAAAAAAACGCATTATAACCTTCTCTGCTTTTTCCTTCACAAACAGCGCCGCTAATTACTTCTTCCGGCAGCGGACGGGGAACAAATCTTGACATCCATTCTGTGGTTATAAACCGCGGATGCAAAGTCCACATCTTTTTATTATACGGCAGCATAAAATATTTTACTATTCCTTCTCCGAAATAATCCAACATCCAGTTATAAAAATTAGTAGTGCCGTTTATCTCGCTTTTAGCTCGCTTTAAATTTTTAAGATATTCCATTAAGCATTCTTTTCTTATTTTTTCAGGCAAATAAAATAGATGCGATTGAAAAGGATATGGAATGGATTTGAAGAATGCTTCGCTAAAAAACGACGGCAAAGAATGCTCCGCTAAAAAACAACCGCGTATGGGTTGTTTTTCTTTACGCTTCGCAGTGTCGTTTTTCTTAACGCTCCGCAATATTCGCTGCCTATTAGTGATATTAATAAATGATTTTCGCTCTACTTTAAGAAACGGAATATCCGCTACCGGCGAAATAAAATGTTTTTTAATTTTTTTATTATTAAAATGAAAAAAATGACCGGTGTAATCAAAAGAAAAGTTATCTTCTCTTATGGTTCTGCATAAGCCGCCGGCTGTTTTATTTTTATCAAATATTAATAAAGATTTTTTTTCTGTCAGCTGTCTTGCAGCGCTAATCCCGGTAAGTCCTGCCCCTATAATTATAATCTTCATACTTCAATATTATCAAGATAATCGCTTCCTATCAGCACAAAAACCGCTATGAAAATAAGTATAAAAAAAGCGTATCCAGTAGAAAGCACTGTAATTAAAAAAGCTGCGACAGCAAGTATAAAAGAGATAATGTAAGAAATTATATCAATCTGCCAACGACTGAATCCTTTCTTTGAAAGGCGAAGCGCGTAGTGGTCTTTTGAACCCTTAAATATCGGTTCTCCTTTTCGCCATCTAAAATAACTAACAAGTATAGTATCATAAAGCGGAATGCCCAGTATTAAAAGCGGAGAAAATAGACCTATTATACTGACGCCTGTATAATCAGCGCCCATAGAAATAGAAGCAAGTATAAAACCGACAAAAAGACTTCCACCGTCCCCCATAAAAACTTTTGCGTTAGGTTTATTAAAAAACCAGAAACCAGCTAAAACACCTGCAAGAGTTATTGCAGCAAAATTAACATAAACATCTTCACCTGGCAGAGTTATAGCAAAAAAACCAATTGCGCATATAGCTGAAATTCCGCTTGAAAGTCCGTCTAATACATCTATTATATTTATTGCATTCATTACAAGCACTACCCAGAAAATACTTATTGCAATATTTAAAATGTCAGCTGCAAAAATTTTTATTTGTATATCAAAATTTAGAAGAATAATTGCCGCAACAATCTGCCAGAAAAATTTCATAATATAACCAAATTCAAATTTATCGTCAAGTATGCCAAGCAGAAATATTACAGTGCCGCCAAAGACAATTCCTCTTAATTGATGTAAAGTTCCTGTTTCAAAAGAAGTAAAAATTCTAATTCCTAAAAGAACAAGCATAAAAGTAAACCATATGGCAGTACCGGCATAAGGTATCGGTTTTTTATGATCTTTTAATTGATTTGCAGGAATATCGTAAAATTTTAATTTTTCACAAATAAATTTAACAATTAAAGTAATAAGAAGCGATAAAATTACAGATACGGTAAAAATAATTAATACAATCATTATTCTATATTTTTCTTTTTAACTGTTTGTTTATTTCTTGCACTTTATGATAGAGAACTTCTGTCCATTTACTATCGGGGTAATCGCCAAGTATCAAACTAAAAGTATTCTTTGCTTTCTTTAATCTGCCGAGATTAAAATAACACTCTCCTATAAAATAATAAACATCGTCTCTTAAAGAAGATGATTTATATTGTTTTAGATATTGGCGATATATTTTTATTGCTTCTTCCAAGCGATTTTGTTTCATTAATATCTCACCGATTTTATATAGAGAATGGCGGGATAGCGAAGTATCTCCCGATTTATCAATAGTTCTATTGTAATAACGAAGCGAATTAGTTAAATTATTCAATTTATAATAGTTTATGTCGCCAAGAAAATAAAGAGCGTATGCTGTAAGATTAATATCAGGATAATTTTTTATAATTTCATTTAAAATTCCTTCTGTTTCATTAAATCTTGATTTTCCAAAACTTTTCTCAGCTTCAACATAAAGTTTTAACGCTTTTCTATATGAAGAATTTTCTTTGATAAGTTTTATTCTGTTATTGCATATACTTTTCCATCTGGTATTTAGTTTTTCTTTTAGAATCAATTTATAAATATCAACCGCTTTATTAAATTCGTTAGTATCAAAAAAATATAAGTTTCCAAGCATAAAGATAGCATTTTCATAAAATTCTTCATCTTTATAGTTATCTTTTATCTGTTCGCCGTATTTAATTGCTTTTAAAAGAAAATCAGAATTTTTTCTGTAATATTGAAAAAGCAGAAACACAGCTTTTGACATAAGAAATCTTTCTTTTAATGAACTAATTGCCATTTCATAGTTTAATGCGCGCTTTAAAGTTGATGGTTCTTTATTATTTAAAATATCATTACGAAAATCTGAAAGTTTTTTAGACATTTTAAGAGCAAATGTAAATTTTATTAAAACATATCCTATTATAAGGACTGCCGCCGTTATTAAAAATTTATATTGTATTTCCATTAGTTTTATTTTATTTAATTAACACAGACTGATACCTGGTATATAAAGAAGAGCATGAAAATAACAGATACTCTAAAATATATACGCTT
>CAZPHG010000067.1:0-5227 GCA_964586585.1 uncultured bacterium
TACAACAACATTATTTCCTATTCCCATTGATATATTCAAGTTATTTATGGATAAAAAGATAAAGGAATAAACTATGGCCGGAAAAGTGTTAGTGATCCATGGACCTAATCTTGATAAATTAGGAAGCAGGGAGCCCGATATATACGGCGGTGAGACATTAAATGAAATAAATAAAAAATTGAAAGAAGAAGGCGATAAATGTCAATTAGAATTAGAGTTTTTTCAATCTAATCATGAAGGTAAACTTATAGATAAAATAGGTTCAACCGATGCCACTTCAATTATTATTAATCCTGCGGGTTTTACGCATACGAGTGTGGCGTTAATGGATGCGCTTGGCGCTTTTAACGGAAAAGTTATTGAAGTTCATCTTTCCAATATATTTGCCAGAGAACAGTTTCGCAGACAGTCGGTTACTGCTGTAGAGGCAGATGGATTAATATGCGGTTTTGGTAGCCAAAGTTATATTCTTGCTCTTAAATCGCTGTTGTAGTTGCCCAATTTATTGGGCAGTTAGAAGAAAGAGTGCTTTAATGAGCGAACGCTGGCATAAGCCAGATGAAGTGAGTGACTGAGTAGCGTAATTAAAATGATTGAATGCCGAGTATCTTCTCTCAGAAAAAAGATTGAAAAACAAGCCGCCGTGGCTTTAATTTTTAATCCTGCGGATATTTTTTATTTGATAGGGGTAGATACCTATGGAGTTCTCATTGTTCAGGAAGAAAAAATAATATTTTTTTCGCCATCGGTAAATTATATCAAAGCTTCGGGAAAAATTGGTGGAATGTCCACTGCCGGCGAAATATCCGTTGCTGATTGTGAAAGTTATCGCGGTGCAATACCATGGAATGAAATAGCATCTTCTATAAAAACAAAGAAAATTATTTTTGACCCTGAAACCGTTTCTCATAAAACTTATGTTAAAATAAGAGAGACTTTTAATGAAGTAGTTCTTTTAAATGGTTTAGTTGCGGATTTAAGAATTATAAAAGATTTAGAAGAACAAAAATTAATAAGAACCGCATGCGCTGCCGCTTCAAATATAATAAATTCTATAAATATAGATGATTGGCGCGGAAAAAAAGAATCGGAACTTGTTTCATATTTAGATGGCGCTGCATGGACTTATGGATGTTCTGGAAGAGCGTTTTGCGGAATAGTCGCCGCAGGAAAAAATTCTGCAGAGCCGCATCATTTTCCATCGGAAGATTATATTAAAAGCGGATGGCTGGTGGTAGATTTTGGAGTGAAATACAAGGGATATGTGAGTGATTTAACAAGAACATTTATTTTATCTGAATTTGTGAATGATATGAATTCGGAGAAATTGCTGTCTGCGGTTAAAAAGGCAAAAGATAATTCAGTGAATATTTTAAGAGACGGAGTTAAGTCGTATGAAGTTTATGATGCTGCCCGTGAGATTCTTGAAGAATTTTCGCTAAATAAATATTTTATTCACGGTCTCGGACATGGGGTAGGTATAGAAGTACATGAAAAACCCTATTTAAGCGCAGGTGATAAAACAGTTCTTCGGGCAGGTATGGTTGTAACAATTGAACCGGGTTTTTATATACCGGATGTCGGCGGAATGCGTTTAGAAGATACTTATTTAATAACAAATTCCGAGCCGGAATGTTTAACCTCTTAACTAAAAAAGTATACGGACAATATAAAGGTACAGATTGATGGAGGAAAACCAAAAGGAAGGAATAAAACTTTTAGATAGATAATGAGCTCTCTTATATCAATAAGAAACCTATATTGGCGTTCATCTACCCGCCCGTGCGTGGAAGTATTAAAAGATATTAATTTGAATTTAAACAGAAATGATTTTTTATTGTTGAGAGGGCCGGCGAAAAGCGGCAAATCTATGCTCTTGAAATTATTGGGACTTTTTATTCAGCCATCATCCGGTATTATCGCTTTTAATAATATTAAATTAAAAGATTTATCAACCACTGAAATTAAAAAAATAAAAAGAAGAACCGGCTTTATCGGTGAGAGATCTGTTTTTTTAAATCACATGAGTTTGTACTCTAATATTGAATATATACTTAAATTGCAGAAAACTCCTGAAAGTATTATTTTTGAAAGAGTAATGCATGTGTTGAAATTGACGGGTTTAATTGCAAAAAGAGATATGTTTCCACCGTCTCTCTCAGAAACGGAAAAGAAATTTTTTGCGTTAAGTATTGCTCTTGCACGAAAAGCAGAGATATTTCTTTGCGATTTTAATATCGGAGGTTTTGAATACGAGGAAGAGATTATAAGGATTTTAAAAAATGTTGCATATAAAGGATGCGCGGTAATTTTATCGGCAAGAAAGCAAGAGGATTTAAATATTATGGGAATAAAATATTTAGATATAATAAATGGTGCGATTAAAACTAAATAAATCATTTTCTTTTTTATTGAGTCTTTTGGCGGTTTTTCTTTTGATCGTTTATCTTAGTGCCGCTGAATTTTTAAATTTCGTTTCAGAGCGAATGGCGTCAAAAATATCTATAATAGTATATTTAAATGAAGATGTATCAGGCTCTGATATTCAAGATGTAAAAAAATTAATTGAAAGTTTCGAGGATGTGAATATAAAGAGTTTTACATCTTCAATAGAAGCATATGAAAAATTAAAAGAAGATGGGAGAATATCAAAAAAATTAAAACTATTGGGGGGACATATTACGCTTCCGGCAAGTTTTGATGTTGGGGTTACTTTTATAAACGCTGAAAGAATAGGTGGTATTGTGCAAAAATTATCAGCCGCTCAAACAATTCAGAAGGTTTCAGTACCGCTAAAAAGTATTGAAAGAGCAGAAGAGTTATTAAAAATTGTCGAAAATATAATAAAATACACTGGATGGGTATTCTTTGCGGTTGGACTTTTTTTCTTTTATCTTGCGGGATATATGTATAATACTTTAAATTCTGAAAAATTTTTGCTTGCGAGAAGTTTTGGTATAAGTAAATTTAAATTTGGTATGAATAATTTCGGCAGTAGATTTTTTTCGGGTATTATTGTCGCTTTGATTGTATTTTCGCTCGTTAATTTTTTTGTTTATTTTATATGGGATGGATTTCATTTTAATTTACTTAAATCGTTATTTATAGTAGTCGCAGTTGGTTTAGTCAGCGGCATAACTTACATTATCAGTTGTTATACTTATGAAGATTTTTAAAGTATTATTGGCTTTTTCCATATTCTGTTTAATCAATTCTGCTCCTATTTTAACGGCGGGATATGATTCTGAAATAGCAAATGTACAAAATAAGATAAAATTACAGCAAAAAGAAATAACTAATTTAAAAGATGAGATAGAGAAATATAAAAAAAGTTTGAAGACATTGAGCCGCAGGGAAAAGAAATTAAATGAAAATTTAAAAAAACTGCAGCAGAAATTTACCGAAAAAGAAAAACAACTAACCGGTATCAGAAAAAATATTGAATTGACAAAAGATGAAATATCTGAAATTGAAAGAAAGTTGAGCGCTGAAAAAAAAAAGCGGCGGAATTTATAGTTCTGTTCTTAAAGAAGTATTGAAAAATTATTACATAAAATTGAAGAATAATTCCAAAATGTCATGGTTTGATATATATTTAGGAGCAAGTCGTGAAAATTATTTTATATACAGTAAAATTGTAGCGATTCCTGCAAAAAAATATACCGGAATAAAAAAAGAAATAAAAAGAACAACGAATCTTAAAAAAAATTTAGAGCAGAAAAAACAGGACCATATTAAACTTAAACAACAGATAGTTGAAATACAAAAAATTTCTATTGCCCGAAGCCGCGAGCAGCTGAATCTTTTAAAACAAACTTCAAGTGAAAGGCGAAAACACCAAACAGAGCTTAGCAGAATGGAAACGGAGAAAGATAAACTTAATTCGCTTATAATATCTTTAAAAGTAAGGGCAAAGAATTTAGAAAGATTAAAATTGCTTGCCGATCATTTAATTAAAGCGAAAGGATATATTCCCTGGCCTATTGAAGGAATAGTAACGATGAAATTTGGAAGACAAAAGCATTACCATTTAAATACTTTTGTTTATAATAGAGGAATTAGGATTAAACCGTCTGATTTAAGCAATAATATTGTAAGAGTTGTTGCGGGTGGCGAAATTGTATATGCTGATAATTTTACAGGACTTGGGCTTATGGTTGTTGTAGATCATGGAAAAAATTATTATACTATTTATGCTAATTTGAAAGAAATGTTTGCTGAAGTAGGCATGGAAGTGGAGCCGTTTCAGAAAATAGGAAAAGTATCTAATGAAGGGCTTTATTTTGAAATCGGGCAGGATTCTATTCCACAAAATCCGCTTATTTGGCTGGAAAAAAGATAAAAGGAGTAATTATGAGTAAAAAAATAAAAAATTTAATATTGATTTTAGCGGCAGCGTTTGCTTTAATATATTTAAACCCGATTTATAGTTCGGAGAAAGAAGATGATATTGATAAGCATATGCGTATTTTTTCCGACGCTTTTATGATTATAAGAGAAAATTATGTAGAGGAAACAACGGCAAGAGATCTGATTTACGGCGCGATGAAGGGTATGATGGGCACGCTGGATGCACATTCTCAATTTATGGAGCCCGATTTGACTAAATTAATAAAAGCCGATACAAAGGGAGAGTTTGGAGGTTTGGGAATAAGAATTACTACCAGCGATTATTATGTTACGGTTGTTACTCCGCTTCCCGATACTCCTGCGTTTAGGATAGGGATACTTCCTGAAGATAAAATAGCAAAAATTGAGGAAGAATCAGCAAGGGGAATAACTTTAAGAGATGCAGTAAAGAAACTTCGCGGACCGCCAGGTTCTACAGTTACAATAAGCATAATTAGAGAAGGGGAAGATGAACTCCTGAACTTCACCATAACAAGAGAGATAATAGTACCTCAAAAAGTATTTAAAGATATTCTTCCCAGAAACATAGGTTATATTAGATTAACAGAATTTACAGAAGATGTTCCGCAAAAATTAAAGGAAGCGTTAGAAGAATTGCAAAAAGAGCAGATAGAAGGACTTATTTTAGATTTAAGAAATAATCCCGGCGGTCTTTTAAGTATTGCGGTTGAAGTTGCGAATCTTTTTCTTGAAAAAGGACAACTTATAGTATATACTAGAGGAAGAAGGGCAAACCAAAATAGAAGATTTTATGCCAGAGCCAACCCTGTGGCAGCAGAAATTCCACTTGTCGTTTTAATAAATAAAGGTTCTGCAT
>CAZPHG010000068.1:0-5207 GCA_964586585.1 uncultured bacterium
TAATACAAGGTATAATACTCTTATACCAAAAAAATAAATACCGCCAAGAATGGGGAAAAGAAGCGCCAAAGAAGTAATCCACATTATTTTATTGACGCTTAATTTACTCTTAATATGAGGGGATGGTGACAATATTAAATTTTTAGCGGAATGTCCACCGCCAAACAAATTATTCAATTTTTCCCTTTTTAAACTCCCCTACCCTCTACCCTGTTCTTCTTAGCCTGCGTTATTTTATGGTAAATTTCTTCTAAAGATGTAAGCATTCTTTCTATAGTAAACTCTTTAGACTTTTTTAAAACTTTTTGCCGCATTTTTATAATTTTATTATTTTTATAAAATAAAGCAACCTTATCAGATGCCTCTCTCATATTAAGCGCTTCATATAAAAATCCTGTTTTTCCATCCTCAACAAATTCTGATATGCCGCCTATATCCGGCGCCGCCGCAGGAACACCTCTTGCGCCTGCTTCAATTAAAACTCTCGGAAAACTCTCCAGTCGGGAAAGCAAAACTAAAAGAGTAATAGAATCGTAAAATTTTTTAAGTTCATCTTCTTTCAACCATCCCAATAAACTACAATCGGCAGTGGACATTCCACTTTCAGTAAGATTTTTTTTTAACTCATCTTTAAGAGGTCCACCGCCTGCAATTTTTATTTTAACCTGCGGACATTTTTTTTTAATCAGTTTCGCAAATTCAGGCAGCAAGTCTGCCCCCTTCTCGGTATGTAGTCTGCCAACAAACCCTATAACTTTCCCGTCCTTATCCGGCGCCTCATTAACAAACCAGTCATCCGAAACACCGCTATAAACAACCTCAATATTCTCATATGGAACTTTTTCATCTAAAACCATTAAATCAGCAACATTTTTTGAATTAGCAATAATCTTACTACACCATCTTGAAGTAATCCTGTCTAAAAAAACTTGATGCCGATTTCTCCAAGTATCTGTGCTTTGGCGAGATGAGATTACAGGGATTTTACAGATTCTGCCCGCAACTCGTCCTAAAATATTTGCCCTGTATAGGTGAGTATGAATAATATTCGGTTTTAATCTTTTAATATATTTTATAATCCTTAAAAAAGACGGAAGTTGAACAATAGATACCCCAGCCGCAGTAAGTGCCTCTCCCACAGGTCCGTATTCTTTAATATAGCCGACACTGTGATTAAAATTATTCTTTGTACCTATTATAATATCTTCAAGAATTCTTTCTGTGCCCCCTATATTTAAACTTGTGATCAAATGAAGAATATTCTTTTTCATTTTTACCTACCGCATAAAAAATGCCAGTAAGGAAGTTTATCTGACACAATAACTTCTGAAAAAGAATCATTTAATTTTAGAATCTCTTTGCGGGAGACCCTCTGTTCAATAGATGTAAAAAAACGGTCATAAACATCCTGTTGAATCCGTTTAGCACTCTTATCATGATAAAAATCAAAAAGAGGTAGAATAACTAATGGCTTGAACAGCCGGCCAATATATACTATTGGCAGGTACAAGAAGTAAGTCCCGGCGATAGAAACTAATTTTCTAAAAATAGAATTCTTAATTTTAGAGAATAATTTTCTGATTATAGTTATTATACTCAAAATAAATCGAAAGTATAGAGGCCTGTTATCCAGCGCATAATACAAAAAAATAAGCAAAGTCGGCGCATATTTTTTAAGTACTCTTACTTCCTTCAAACAAGATGTAGGAAGATGATGCAGTACTCCTAATACAAATAAAAAATCAGCAAAGTTTTCTCTGAAAGGAAGTTTCTTTAAATCGCACATGAAAAAAAGACAGTTATCTGAACCCTGCAGGTTTTTTCTTGCAGTAAATATCGCATCCGAAAAATCCACCAATATCAACTCTTTACATCTATTTCTTAAAAAATAACTCCACCTCCCATTTCCGCACCCAATATCACAAACCCTTAATTTTTTTAATCTATTGAGTTCAACTAAATCAAAATATTGATAAAATTCTTTTTCATGTTCCGGTAAAATTTCATTGTAACTCTTCCACTCTTCTCCGAATGAATGCTGAATTTCTTTTGAAAAGTATTCGGTCGGATATTCCACTTTTTTATTTATTTTAAATTTTTCTTTAACATAATCTGTGTGTTCATTGGGGTTAGATAATATTATCACATCGTCAACAATTGGATATGCCTGATCATTAACTATTAATGAATCGGATTTTAACACTATATTTTTTGACCCAAAAATATCCTCAAAAATTTCTACTTTATCTTCATAATATGATTTCATTTAACTACTTCCAAAAAAGTTTTTCGTATATTCTTATAACCTTTTTATGTCAAAATTATTGCCATTTTTTATTTTAATCCTCTACTTCTCAAATTCTAAATGATATTATAGCCTTCGCCTTTTTTTCAAACACTTTTCCAAGTTTTGCAGTACAATCAACCATGTTTTATCTCATATCTCCATCAATAAAAACCCTGTGCCATAATTCTAACATTAATAACGCCCACAGCCGGTAACCATTATCCTGCCTACCGTCTATATGTTCATCAAACAACTTGTTTATTTCTTTCATATCAAAATAACCTCTTTGGCTTGCCGTATGGGATAACACGATTTCCTGGAAATAATCTTTCCATTGATTCTTAAACCATTTACCAAGCGGAATCCCGAACCCTTGCTTGGCTCGACCATAAATTTGCTCAGGAAGCATATCCTTAAACGCTTTTTTTAATATATATTTTTTATTCAAAAAAGGCAACTTCCAGCTGGAAGGTAATGTTGAAGTAAATTCAATCAATTGATGATCAAGAAACGGCGAGCGTGTTTCAAGCGAATTAGCCATTGTAGCGATATCTATTTTTACCAATATATCCTGTGGAAGATATGCATTTATATCAGTATAAAGAGCTCTGTCAATAACTCCACAGGCAGGAGATTTCTTAAATAAATCCTCAAGGTATCTGAAGGAATTTTCATCAGCAAATCTTTCTTTCATATAAGGAGAATATATCCGATATTTGCTTTCATTATCAAAGAAACAGTGCCATATTATATTACGTCGGGCAGGTGGATTATTCATCGCTGAAAAAAATCTTTTAACATAACGCCTTATCCGGGTAGTTTCAACAGAAGGTATCATCTCAATAATACGGTTGCATAAATTCGGAGGAATAAGATAAAAAGGTAAAGACAATAACTGCGATATTTTAAGAGCTGAATATCTTAAATAACCTGCAAAATTTTCATCGCCGCCATCACCATTTAATGCAACTTTTACATGTTTTCTTGTCATTTTTGCCACATAATAACTTGGAAGTGCTGAACTATCGGCGTATGGCTGATCGTAATTCCAGACAATTTTAGGTAAAATATCTATAAAATCAGGTTGGACTATAAACTCGTGATGATTAGTATTAAACCTTTTGGCAACAATTCGGGCATATTTCAATTCAGAAAATTCCGCTTCCTTAAATCCAATAGAAAAAGTTTTTACCGGGCTGTTTGATAACTCACTCATCAATCCCACAATAATAGAAGAATCATGTCCACCAGAAAGAAATGCGCCAAGAGGAACATCGGCAATCATCCGTACTTTTGTAGCATCTTTCATTAAAAATCTGATTTTTTCTTTTGCTTCATTAAAATTTAAGTTTGTTTTTTTTCTAAAATCAATATTCCAGTATTTTTCAAACATCATTGAATTTTCTTTATTTAAAACAAAAAAACTTGCAGGAGTTAATTTTTCAACACCCTGCCAGATTGTCATAGGAGCAGGAATATATTGGTAGGTCAAATAATAATGTATTGCTTTTAAGTTTATTTCTTTCTTAAATTCAGGAACTACTAAGAACGATTTCATCTCCGAAGCAAAATAAAAATTACCGTTTAAGCGGGTATAATAAAGTGGTTTCTGAGAAAGGCGATCAACAGCAGCAAATAACTGTTCTTTATTGGAATCCCAGATAGCAAAAGCAAACATCCCTCTTAAATACTTAAGGCAATCAACCCCATAATCTTCATAAAGATGAACAATAACCTCCGTGTCGGTGCGGGTATAAAATTTATGCCTTTTTTCTAAATCCTTTCTTAATTCAGAAAAATTATAAATCTCCCCATTAAAAATTATGGCAATACTTTTATCTTCATTATATATCGGCTGACTGCCTCCTCCTAAATCTATAATTGAAAGCCGCCTCATCCCCAACCCCACATCTATTTTTGCATTTTGCATTTTGCATTTTGCATTGATATGGTATCCTTCCTCATCAGGACCCCGATGAAACAACAAGTTGTTCATCTTTTTAAGAATCTTCCTATCAATCGGTTTTCCGTTAAAATTAATTATTCCGCAAATCCCACACATCTTAAACCCCTAATTTAGTAATATTTCAATTTAAATTGTCTTAATTTTTCAAACTTTCTCAAGGCTATTCCTGCCCATTTTTTTTGTAATATCTTCTGTTATAAGATATACGCAAGGCACTATTATTAAAGTTACGAATGTAGCAGCAAACAGCCCATAAGCCATAGCAATTGCCGCAGGAACAACAAACGGTTCTTCTCCGCCTATTCCATATATAAGAGGCAGCAAAGCAACAATTGTAGTTATAGATGTCAGAAGAATAGGCCTTAATCTTATTATTCCTGCTTCTTTGACAGCTTGCACAACATCTGTTCCTTTTTCTTTAAGTTTATTTATAAAATTCACAAGCAGCAGCGAATCATTTACCACCACTCCTGTCAACCCGACAATACCGAACATTGCCATCATACTAATCGGCTGACCATGAATAAAAAGCGCTATTATCACGCCTATCATTCCAAACGGAACCGATACCATTATTATCAGCGGCTGTATAAATGAACGAAACTGAACAGCAAGAATCATATAAATAAGAATAAAAGCAATCCCGAAAGCTTTAAACATTGATTGTATGGATTCTGCTATATCTTCCCACTCACCGCCTACTTTAAAGTGATAACCCGGATATTCTTTAATTAACTCTTCCATTTCGGATATTATTTTTCTGTTGGCGGCTATTGAAGTAATTTTATTTTTATCTACATTTGCAGTAATTGTTATTGTCCGTTTTCCTTCTTTACGATTTAAGGTTTTTATTCCCTGAAACTTATCAAAATAAGCAACTCTGTTAAGTTTTATTAAACGACCGAAGTTGTTTGGTATGGTTAAATTTTTTAATGTTTCTATATCATTTTTATA
>CAZPHG010000069.1:0-5201 GCA_964586585.1 uncultured bacterium
TATGGGTTCAATTCATTGAACCCGAAAGAGCGGACTTGAGAAATCCAGGAATGCTACGCTAAAAAACAACCGCGAAAGAATGCTTCGCTAAAAAACGATAGCGTATGTATCGTTTTTTTAACGCTTCGCACTACCTAATAAATCAGGAAACTACTTCAAAATGTAATTTTAAACTCCTCATGATGAAGTTTATAATCCCTTCTTAATTTAATTTTCTTCTTTAATTCTTTTTCAATATTTTTATAACCTTTCTCGTCAAATACTTCCGCCACACGCGGATGAAGAAAAAGATTTATCACTTTGCTAGAAATACGGCGGCATTTTTTCAAAAGTTCTCTTTTTATCTTAATATACATCGTATTTTCTGAAAATATCATACCGCTTCCGGAGCAATAAGGGCAATCCCTGCCTATAATATTCAATATTGATTCCTTGCGGCGCTGTCTTGTCATTTCTATCAGTCCAAGCCTCGAAATTGGATAAATTTTCAATTTTGCTTTATCTGATTTCATCTCTTCTTTAAGAATATTCTGAAGCTTAATCTTATTTTCTTTTTTCTCAAGATCAATAAAATCAATTACTATTATACCACCGATATCTCTTAATAATATTTGCGACGCTACTGCGCGGGCAGCTTCGGCATTTATGTAAATAGCCGTTTCCTCTCTGTTTGCCCCTTTAGTATAACTGCCTGTATTGACATCAACGACAGTAAGCGCTTCTGTCTGCTCTATAATTATATACCCGCCGCTTTCAAGAAAAATCTTTCTTTTTCTGATATTATCAATTTGAATTTCAAGTTTATATTTTTCAAAAATCGGCAAATCTTCTTTATAATACTTTATCTTATTCTTAAATTCGGGTAATAATTTTTTTACAAAAAAAGAAACCCTTTTATATGTGAGTTTATCATTTATAAGAAACTCTTGGACAGTTTTATCAAGAAATTCTCTTGCCGCATAAGTCACAATATCGGATTCTTCATAAACAAGAGTCGGATGCGGGGAAGACATCGTTCTTTTAGTCATCTTCTGAATCTGAATCCAAAGTTTTATAAGAAACTTTGCCTCCCTTAAAAGAGCTTTTTGATTACAATTCTCGGCATCGCTTCTGACAATAAATCCTCCGCCTTTGGGAGCCACGCCGGAAAGAAATTCCCTAAACTGTTTTCTCTTATTTACATCAACAATATTTCTTGATACAGCTATTTTACTTTCTATCGGCATAAATATCAATCGTCGTCCCGGCAGAGAAATTTTTCCGGTAATTTTTGCTCCCTTATCCTGCACTTCTTCTTTAGAAACCTGAACTAATACTTTCTCTCCTCTTCTTATATCGCCATTATAATCGGAAAAAGGAAGAAATGCGTTCTTCCCGGTTCCGGTATCAACAAAACAGGAATTTATCGCTTCAACTACATCTTTTACAATACCAACATATATATTACCTATTTTTCTTATATCTTCCGCTCTCTGAATATGAAGATCCAATAGTTTTTTATTTTCTACAATTGCTACTCTTTTTTCATCTTCATTTACATCTGCATATATATTTTTACTCATTATTTAATCCTTTCACATTTTACAATTCTGTCAAATTTTACCACGAATACCCGAAATTAATACTTAATTAGCTAACGACTCTTTTTCGTGCCTTCTATATTTCGTATTTTCGTGGTTGATGGTTTTTCATAAAAGTTTTGACACTACCCATTTCACAGACAATTTATTTTTGTGACTTTATAATCTCCGTCTCCTATAATTTTTTTCGGATTCGGAATATTTCCGTCTTTTTTAAAAATATCAACTATAATAAAATTATTTTCCATCTTCACAATATTATCTACTTTTAAATTCAAACTGCTCAACCCCTTAAATTCAATTTTGTATCTGAATCCTTTGATTTCTGCATTTATAGGCAATAAAGAATCATCCGATACCTCTATTTTTTTAATATTTATACCCTCTATTAAACTCCTTTTAAACTTATCGATCTGATATTTTGCAGGCGGCGAAATAAGTTCTATATCTATATATTCGCAAAAACTCTCATACCCCAATTTCAGCGGTGGCGTTGAAGAAAGTTTAATACGCGGATTATACCCTTGCGTAAATTTAAGTGGAAAAGCTGCTATTCTTAATCCTCTTTTAATTATTTCCATAGTATCTAAATGCCCTATTAAATTAGCCGGCTCCAGCTTTTCATATCTTATTCTTATAATCAAGATCCAACCATTTTCATAGAATGTTCAAAAGAATCTTTAAGTTCTTTTTTACTTATAAATACTTTCACAATATCCCATGGAAACTCATCCATATTTCGAAAATCGTTGAAATAATATTCTTCCCAGCTGCTGCCGCACTCTTTAAATGCTTCTTTCCATATATTAAAATTAAAATGCTCATCCCATTGATCAAACCGGGCGCCTTTTTTATATGCCGCATAAATCACTTCGGAAAAATTTTTATCAGCACGAACAAGAATACTTCCAAGTATATGTTTTTCCGCATCAAATTTCTTGATTTCTTTCGGACACATTCTTCGGACAATTTCTATCCTTTCTGAAAGAATATCCGGTGAAATATTATTCAACCACTGAAAAGGAGTATGCGGCTGCGGTATCATTGCATTCAAAGAAACATTTACTCTTAAACCGCTTATTTTTTTGATCTTTTTTATAAATAAACCTATCTCTTTGACATCTTCCTCTGTCTCTCCGGGAAGTCCGAGCATAAAATATAATTTTATTTTCTTCCATCCTCTTTCTGCTGCAATTTCAGATACCTTTATTATGTCCGAATTCTTAATATTTTTCCCTATGATTTTTTTCAACCTCTCAGACGGTGTCTCGGGAGCAAAAGTCAAACCTCCTTTTTTTAATCTTATCAGCCGATTGCAAATACTTTCGAACAAATGTTCCGATTTTTTTCCAGATAACCTTATACTTGACATAACTACGCTTACTCCGATATCCCTTAAAGCAAAATACAAATCATCCATCACATTAAGCAATTCTGTATAATCAAACGCCGAAAGCGAAGTGAGCGCAATTTCTTCAAATCCGGTACACGCTACGGATTGGACAGCAATATCAAGAATTTCTTTTGGTTTTTTCTCTCTGTAAGGAGAATAAATTACCGTTGCCTGGCAAAATTTACACCTTGAACGACATCCTCTGTTTATCTCTATATTTATGCGATTATGCGGAATATCTACCAATGGAACCGGCGAACAGACAGGATAATATCTGTTGTCAAATTCCTTAAAAATCGTTAATTTAGTTTCATTATTTTTTGAAGGCACATAAACCCCTTCTATAAAAGACGCTTTATAGAGAAATTCATCTTTATCGGAATAAGTTAAATATGTATTCAAAAGTTCGGGAAGCGCTATTTCTGCTTCACCTATTATAATTAAATCAAGAAACTCACTTAAAATTGCGGGATTGACAACAGTAGGACCGCCGCCCATAAGAAACAACGGGCTATTTCGTTTTTTTCTAAATACTTCAATGCCGGAAAGGGAAATTATATTAACTAAGTTAGTCAATGACATTTCATAGTGGATTGAAAAACCTAATATATCAAAACTTTTCGCAGGCGATTTTGTCTCTAAAGAAAATAGTTCCACATCATTTTCCCGCATCCATTTTTCCATATCAAGCGCAGGTGCAAAACATCTCTCGCATCCGAAAGACGGATGGCTGTTTATTATATTTGCTACCGTATGATATCCAAGACTGCTCATTCCTATTGTATAATCATCCGGAAAACAGTGAAGAAATTTCACTGCATCTTTTTTTATGCGATAACTATTGCGTTCTATTCCAAGATATTTTCCCGGTGTTTGAAAATTTTTAAGAGCGGCCTCTATTTTTATTTTATCAGAAGAAGCCGCAGTTTCGTAATAATATTTATCATTTTTTATCATGCAAGAATTTCCGTTCTTCTATTTATATTTAAAAGCATCCCTATCATTGCTAAAAACACAACCATTCCGGTTCCCCCGTAAGATACAAAAGGCAGTTGCACACCCATAACCGGCATTAGCCCGAGCGCAACCCCTACATTTAAAACTATCTGAGTAAATATTACTGTAAAAATTCCACAAGCTATTAATCGGGCGCCATAATCTTCAGTTCTCTCTATTATTCGGACAATCTGCCATAAAATAATACCTAAAAGCAGCAATATCATAGTTGCGCCCATAAAACCCGTTTCTTCGGCAATAGAAGAAAAAATAAAATCAGCATGCCGCACAGGTAAAAAACCTAATTGAGTTTGAGTACCTCTAAAAATACCTCTTCCGAAAATTCTTCCAGCACCGACAGCTAAAATAGATTGCCTTGTATTAAAGCCGGCGCCAAGCGGGTCAATATTAGGCATTATAAATGATACAATTCTTCTTTTTTGGTATCCTTTTAATAAACGGGATCCTATTATTCCGGCACCGAAAGAAAAAAAGAACATAAAAATTATTATTATTAAATGCGCGACTTTTAAATTTCTATGCAGACGTTTTATTTGCGTCCATATTATAATTATAATTATAGCAACTATTCCGGAATAAACAATATATTTTAGAGATAGCAATGTTTTTAAATTAACATTCAAATATATTTCCAGAAAAAGAGAAAATCCCGCTAAAACCGCAAAAAATATAATAACACTCAGCCAACGTGTATTAAGACGTGAAAAAATAAGCATAACTGCGGCGATGACAATAAAAATAATAGTTGAACTTGCATCCGGCTGCTTTAATAAAAGAATAGCAATAAGAAAAATCGATGATAGAGAATAAAAAATACTATTATGTTTTTCTATTATATACGCTAAAAAAAGAATTGCTGAAATCTTTACAAATTCTACCGGTTGAAAAAATACAATACTTAAATTAAACCAGCGTTTAGCGCCATGCACTTCTGTTCCAAATATTAGCACTAAAATTAACATCGCAAGAGATATAATATAAAAAATTGGAGAAAGTTCTAATAGTATTTTGTATGGAAAAAACTTAAAAAAAATAAGCATTATCGCACCAATTATAATTGCCGTTATCTGTTTTATATATAGACTCTCAAAACCCGCAAAATTTATTGTTGCCGAAATTATAGATACAATGCTCCATA
The DNA here is from genome assembly GCA_964586585.1 of uncultured bacterium. Lineage (GTDB taxonomy): Bacteria > CG03 > SLGR01 > SLGR01 > CAZPHG01 > CAZPHG01. The sequence continues at coordinate 5,129 of CAZPHG010000069.1, forward strand.
ATACAAGAATAGCCAATGTTATTAAAATTATATTCTCAATTTGTCTTCTCATTGTAGGGGTTGTAAATGAATA
>CAZPHG010000070.1:0-5178 GCA_964586585.1 uncultured bacterium
TTAAGTTTTATAAGTTTCGTTACCGAAGCAATTACTTTTTCCCGCTCGCTTAATACAACTTCTAAAATTTTCTTATTTATAACATTAAAATTATACGGGAGTTGTACTTTTCTTAATTCTTTTATAAGTTCTTCGCAGGCAATTAAATATCCCGCTCTTATCCCGGCAAGAGAAAATGCTTTTGAAAATGTTCTTAAAACAACAAGATTATTATATTTATCAATATCATTAGCAAATGTCTCTTGAGAAAACTCATAATACGCTTCATCTAATATCACTAAGGCGTTAGATTTTTCTATTATTTTTATTATTGTTTCGCGAGAAAAACAATTACCTGTAGGATTATTCGGATAAGCAATAAAAATCACTTTTGCTTTAGATTTTAAAATATTGTCTACAGGCAATGCCCATTTTTCGTTGGCAGAGATATCTAAAAGCGGAATACTTTTAAAATCAGCGCCGACCACTTCGGATATAATTCCATACATAGAAAAAGTAGGAAAAACACTCAGCACATTGCTATCATTGCCGCCGGCGGCTAAAAGAACGGTAAGAATAAGTTCATCAGAACCGTTGCCGACAAGTATTTGACCTGAATTAACACCTGCATAATCGGCAATAAGTGATTTTAATTTTTTGCATTCCGGGTCGGGATATCGGTTAAGTTGAAGATTGCTTATTGATTGAGCAATTTTTATTTTTATATCTTCCGGCAACTCGTAGGGATTTTCCTGGGCGTCAAGTTTTATTTCGCCTTCTTCTATGGGAAAAGCAGAATACGGCTTTAAATTTCTTATTCTTTCTGCAATAAATTTCATTTTTCTACTCTTTTCAATATTGACTGTCTGTGATATTTCATTCCTTCGGTTTCAGCAAATTTACTTATACCGTCAGAAGCCTTTTTTATTCCATCGGCGCTACATTCAATAAATGAAATTTTTTTTAGAAAACTTCTCACGCTCAATCCCTCCTGAAATCTTGCCGCGCCGCCTGTCGGAAGCACATGCGAAGGACCTGCCCAGTAATCACCTATAGAAACCGGTGTCCATTTTCCGATAAAAACCGCGCCTGCGGTTATTATAGAGCTACTATTAATAATGTCTTTTTTACACATAATTTGAAGATGTTCAGGCGCAATCTCATTGGATTTCTTAACTGCCTCTTTCATATCTTCAACTTTTATCATGGGGATATTCATTGAGTTATTGCCTTTTATAAGCAGCGGACTTTCTTTATCAGTTTTTCATCGTCTGTTATAAGTGTTGCTTTCGCATCATCTGAGTGTTCTAACTGAGCCATAAGGTCTGTTGCTATCCAATCGGGGTTTTGTGCGCCGTCTGCGATTATCACCACTTCACTCGGACCTGCTATCATATCAATACCGACTTTATCCGATACGAGAAGTTTTGCCTGCTGCACATAACTATTTCCCGGTCCGACTATCTTATCTACTTTCGGGATGGTCTCCGTTCCAAAAGCAAATGCCGATATTGCCTGCGGACCTCCTACCTTAAATATTCTATCAACACCGCTAATACTGGAAGCAGCAAAAACTGACGATGTAAGATTTGCAGGCGGAGTTACCAGATATATTTTTTTAACACCGGCAACTTTTGCAGGAATAGCCGACATCAATACTGTTGACGGATACGGATATTTTCCGCCGGGCGCATAAATTCCAATACTATCTATCGGAATATATTTATCAGTAATTTTTATTCCGTTATTTTCGAATTCAATGTCGGGGAATTTCTGATTTTCAGAATATTTTCTTATATTTTCAGCTGCCTCTTCAAGTATTTGAAAAACACTGCTGGAAATTTCATTAACTTTTTTGTCCCATTCATTTTTAGATACTTCTATATTATCAAGTTTTATTTTATCAAATTTTAATGTCCATTTTATTAAGGCGCTATCACCATAATTTGCTACTTCATCAATAATTTTTTTTATTCCATCCATATATTTGCTCCAAGTTTCTTAAAATTATCAACAATATTTTCATAACCTCTTTCTATGTGTTCTATGCCGCTTATTTCTGTTTTTCCTTTTGCCTGAAGTCCTGCAATAATAAGCGAAGCACCGCCGCGTAAATCTTCCGCTGCCACCTGCGCACCGCTTAATGAATTTTTACCTGTAATTATTGCCGAATTTCCTTTTATTTCTATATCAGCTCCCATTCTTAAAAGTTCCGGACAATGGAGAAATCTGTTTTCAAAAACCTCTTCAGAAATTACGCTTACGCCTTTTACTTTTGTCAGGACAGCAATTAGCGGCGCCTGTAAATCAGTAGGAAATCCCGGGTACGGAGATGTTCTCGCTTCACAACTTACCATATTGTTAGTGCTTTTAATCACTATACTTTTATCAGAAACTTTAATATCCGCTCCCATTTCCTTTAATTTATTTATCAGAGAATCAAGCGTTGAAGATTGAGAAAACAATATCTTAATTTCAGAGTTTTTTATGCAGCCTGCCAAAAGATATGTTCCCGCCTGAATGCGATCATCCATTACGGAAAAATCAACGGATTTAAAATTTTTTTTGCCTGTAATAAAAACTGTATTTCCGTTATACTCTATATCAGCGCCCATCTTTTTAAGGAAATTGAGCATCTCTATAACTTCTGGCTCCTGTGAAATATTTTCTATAATTGTTTTTCCTTTTGCGCGGCAGGCAGCGAGAATAAGGTTTTCTGTGGCGCCTACCGAAGGATAATCCAAACATATTTTGCCGGCTTTTAATCCATTTGAAACAAGATTGACAAACCCGCCTGATACCTTAAAAGATACCCCCATTTTTTCAAATCCTTTAAGATGAATATCAATCGGGCGATTGCCTATTGCGCATCCGCCCGGTAGCGCTACCCGAAACTTGTTTCTTCTTCCTGCCAACGCACCAATTACAAGCACAGACGCTCTCAGTTTTTTAACGAGTTCATATGGGACTTCGCCGCTTATTTCAGCGCCATTTTCAATAATTAAAAATGATTTTCTTCGAACAACTTTTTTTCCAAGCAATTCAAGGATAGAAATCATAATAGTTATATCGGCAAGATTAGGCACATTTCTTATAATACATCTTTCATCTGTTATAAGAGTTGCTGCAAGAATCGGAAGAATAGCATTTTTTGAACCTGAAATTTTAATAGTACCTTTTAATACAGCAGGTCCCTTTATAATTATTTTGCCGCCCTCGGGAGTGGGCATTCCGCTTTTTTTCATCGAACAAGACCTACAAATACTCTGTCTATGTTGTTATAATCCTTTATAAAGCAATAATCAGAAAAATTCTCACGCGCAATATTTTCTACTTTTTCTTTTTGAGAATAGCCAATCTCCACAAAAACCCTGCTGCCGTTTTTAATATAACGGGGACCTTCTCTTAAAATCATTTTTATATATTTTAGCCCGTCAGTACCACCGATAAGCGCTGATATTGGTTCTGCTTGGACTTCCGTCTGTAAATTTTCATACTCTTCTTTCGCTATATATGGCGGATTGGATATCAAACAATCAAACTTGCCTATAAATTTCGCAGGCAGTTTTTCAAACATATTACTTTTAAGAAAAAGAATTTTATTTTGAACGCCGTAAAATAAGGCATTGCCATTAGCTACTTCTAATGCTTTCTTTGAATTATCCAAAGAGACAACTTTAGACGAAGTTAATTTTGCAAGCGCCACTGCTATATTTCCACAACCGCAACCTATTTCAAGAATCTGTGGATTTTTTTTATTTTTAATAAATTTCATACATTCTTCTACAAGAATTTCCGTTTCCTGCCGCGGAATAAGAGTTGCACGGCTAACTTTGAATTTTAAACCCATAAAATAACTATAACCGGTTATATATTGAAGCGGTATTCCTAACCGTCTCTTCATCAAAATTTTTTTAAATCTATTAAACTCATTTTCAGTTAACTTTTTATTATGTTCAAAATGAAGTTGCGGACGGCTTATATTAAGTATTTCACTTAAAATTACTTCACTTTCAATTTGACTAAATGTATTCCCAAAAGAAATTGCGTTAGATACTTTCATACCTTTGATGCTTCGCTACCAATCTCCTCTATTTTTTTCTTTACTTCTTCTATAAAACTGCCTAAATTTCCTTCAATGATTGAATCTAAATTACGAACAGTCATATTAATTCTATGGTCGGTAATTCTATTCTGCGGAAAATTATAAGTTCTTATTTTTTCGCTTCTATCGCCTGAGCCAATCTGATTTTGACGGTGTTTACTTTCTTTTTCATTTTTATCTGAAATAATTTTATCTTTTATTCTTGCAAGCAGCATATTCATAGCCTTTTGACGATTTTGAAACTGCGACCTTTCATCCTGACATTGAGCTACTATTGAAGTTGGAAGATGTGTAATTCTTACTGCTGAATCAGTAACATTTACATGCTGCCCGCCTTTGCCGGAAGATCTGTAAGTATCTATTCTTAAATCATCTTTTTTTATTTTTATTTCTTTTTCATCTGCCTGAGAAAATACAAAAACACTTGCCGCTGATGTATGGATTCTGCCTGATGATTCGGTTTCAGGAATTCTCTGGACGCGATGCACACCGTTTTCCCATTTTAATGTCCCGTAAACATTTTTTCCTTCTACCGCAAAAATTATCTCTTTTAATCCGCCAAGTCCTGTTTTATTTACACTGTAAATATCAATTTTCCATTTTTTAGTTTCAAAAAACTTTGAATACATTCTAAAAAGATTTCCACAGAAAAGAGCCGCCTCATCACCGCCGGTTCCCGCCCTTATTTCCATTATAACATTTTTTACTGAATCTGTATCTTTTGGTTTAAAGTAATTATCCAACTCCTTTTTGATTATTTCAACTTTCCCTAAAAGCCGCTCTTTCTCTTCAAAAGCAAGTTCTTTCATTTCGCCTATTTCTTTATTATAAAGCGACTCCGCCTGCAATAGATGATTTTGGACAGATAGATATTCTTTATATTTTAATATCGGATTTTGCAGTTCGCTATAACGGCGGCCGTATTCCTTTAATTTATTGTTGTCATTTATAATTTCGGGAAGCGAAAGTTTCTTCTCTAATTTTTCATATTCAGTTTTTAATTTTTCAAATTTAATTAATTCCATCTTTTATATTGGTGTCCTAATTTTACTGTAACCGCCAATTTTATATTGGCGTCCTGATTTTTCAGATAA
>CAZPHG010000071.1:0-4863 GCA_964586585.1 uncultured bacterium
CCGCAGTATTTTATAGAAAATCAACAGAATATGAAAGACAAACATAAAAAACTTAAACCTAATATAAGCGCTTTGATATTAAAAAGACATGTGAAAGACGGGCTTGTTCTTGCTGAGGAATATAAACTTGATAAAGTAATAAAAGATATGATTCCTGAGCATCATGGTCGTACTCTGATAGAATATTTTTATAAGAAAATCGTAGAAGAGTCAAAGGAATCTGATAGTGTGGATGAAAAAGATTACAGATATCCCGGTCCTCGTCCGAAATCAAAAGAGGCAGGAGTATTAATGCTTGCCGATTCAGTGGAGGCGGCGTGCAGAACTTTAGAAGATCCGACTTATTCGCGAATTTCAGGGTTAGTAACAAAAGTAATTAATAATAAATTTATAGATAAGCAGTTAAACAACTGCGATATTACATTGGCAAGTTTAGAAAAAATACAAAAAAGTTTTATAAATACGCTTGCCGGTATTTATCATTCAAGAATAGAGTATCCAAAAGGTAAAGAAGAAAATAATTAATTATATAGGCGACAAAATTCTCTCTCAGAAATTAGTAAAAGAGGTATCTGAAAGAGTAATAAAAAATTACTGGAAAATAAACGCTTCTTCGCTGCAAGAGTTTATACTGGATATAGAAGTAGTGGATGATAAGCGAATAAAAGAAATTAATAAACTTTACTTAAAAAGAGATTTTTCTACAGATGTGATAGCGTTTGCACTACAGGAAGGCGCTGATATTCCTGATGGGAATATTCCGCTTATCGGTCAGATTATAATTTCAAAAGAAACGGCTCTACGCCAGTCAAAAGAGTTAAAGCACCCGCTAAAAGAAGAGATGCTTATTTTATTAATACATGGGCTTCTTCATATAGCGGGCTTTCATGAAGGAAAAGAATTAACATTATGCCAAAAGAAAATAAGAAAACAGATAATAAATTATTAGATAGTTTTAATTGCGCTCTTAAAGGTTTTGTTTACGCTATGAAAAACGAGCGGAATATGAGAATACATATAATAACAGCTTTGCTTGTTCTTATTGTTTCGCTCTTTATGAATATTAGCAGATTTGAATTTTTAGCGATAATTTTTGCAATTGCGCTTGTTTTAATAACAGAAACTATAAATACATCTTTGGAATTGACGGTAAATTTAGTCACCAAAGAGCATCATCCGCTTGCAGAGATAATCAAGGATCTTTCGGCAGCTGCCGTCTTTTTAGCATCATTATGTGCTATTGCGGTAGGATATATTGTTTTTATAAGAAAAGATATTATTGAAGCAATTAGAACCGAAATAGTTTTAGAAAAAATTATTGAATTTTCTCCGCATATTACATTATTGATAATGATTATTGTAATAGCTACTACAGTTTTAATTAAGATTTTTACAGAAAAAAATCCATCTTTAGAAGGAGGAATGCCGAGTATTCATACTGCTGTTGCTTTTGCTCTTGCTTGGATAGCTTATTTTGTTTCATCTTCTAAATTTGTATTGCTCATTACACTTTTTCTTGCCGCGATGATTGGTCATTCCAGAATATCAAAGCATATTCATAGTATATGGGAAGTGGTAGCTGGCGCCATACTTGGAATATTGATATCTGTCTTATTTTTCCAACTGTTACTGTAATTTTGGTTCTTTCTTAAATATAATGCAGTTATCGTTTGAAAGTTGAGTTAAATACGAAAGAGTTGTAATTTTTTTATGATTTTTATTGTAATACTTTTAATTTTAATATTTTTTTCAGCTTGTTTTTCATCTCTTGAGACGGGGTTGCTGGCACTTGGCAGAATAAAAGCAGAGAAATGGGCTGGTAGCGGACGTTCCGCCGGCGGCGGAATGAAACTTTTAAATGTATGGCTCTCAAAACCTGCTGAAATTATAACTTCAATACTTGTTGGCAATAATATTGTAAATATTTCTTTCTCAACTTTAATTACAGTGCTTATTGTTCGTATAAATATCAATTTTTCGTCAGTAGAGTATATATCCATTATTTTATCTTCTGTAGTTCTGCTCACAGCAGGCGAAATAATTCCAAAAACTTTTGCTAATACATATCCTGAGAAAGTTGTAAAATGGTTCTTTAATCCGTTTATGAAGTTTTATGTTGTCAGTGAAATAGTCGTGAATATTTTAAATAAAGTGGCTTTTTATATCTTACGGATAGATAATACGAAAGGTGAAGAAATAATTTCAAGAAAAGAAATAAAAATGGCGATTGAAGAGATGGAGAGTATAACCGATAGAGAATATTCCACTGCCAACGGACATTCCGCTTTTATGCTTGGTCGAGTTTTGCTTTTTTCGCAGAAAACTGTAAAAGAAGTGATGACTCATAGAAGAAAATTAGAAGCAGTTGATATAAACTGGGAGAATGAAAAAATAATAGAGTTTTTGCTTAAAAGCCCTTATTCCAGAATTTTAGTTTATGAGGAAAAAATAGATGAATTAAAAGGGCTGATATATATAAAAGATGTTGTTGATTCATTAAGCAAATCTAGGCAAATTGATTTTAATAAAATTTTAAGAAAAGTATATACAACCGTTCCCAACCGGAATTGCCGCCGGCTTTTTCAGGAGTTGAGAATTCACTACGCAGTTGTCCAAAGCAGGGGAAGAGTTGAAGGGATTGTGACTATTGAGGATTTGCTTGAAGAAATTGTAGGAGAAATATATGACGAATATGATTTAAGGGGTTGTAAATGATAAATCTTATTTATTTACAACCCCCAATGGAAATATTAATTAAACTGCTTATTTTAATATTATTAATAGCGGTAGCAATGTTTTTTACAGCGGCGGAAACTTCTTTGACAGTGTTGAGAAGAACCCAGATAAAGAAACTTATAAAAGAAAAAAATGCTTCCGGTCTAACGGATTGGCTTACTAATCCGAATCGGCTGCTTGCTACGACACTTATAGGAACGGTTATGAGCGTAGTGGGAGTTGCGGTGATTGCTGCTACAATATCTATGGATTTAAGCAGGGAATTTGCAATTTCACCGATAGCAACTACGACAGTAAGCACGGTATTGGTGATTATAGTAGTTCTTATTTTTGTAGAAATTTCGCCTAAAGCGTATGCCAGAAGAAACGCTCAAAAAGTATCTGTTAAAATAATAAAACCTCTTAAAGTAATTAGTTTTTTCTTTACCCCATTGGTTAAGATATTTACCGCTATGGCAAATATAGTTATAAAAATTTCCGGGGGTAAGCCACTTTCTCAGGAACCTCTTTTTGCTATCAGTGAAATTAAAGGGTTAATAGAAATGGGAGTAAAAGAAGGCGTTATTGCGAGAATGGAAAAAGATATGTTGTCACAGATTATGGAATTTGGCGATACAGTGGTAAGAGAAGTGATGATTCCTAAAATAGATATGAAATCACTGGATCTTTGCGAATCCTCAAAAATACTTATAGAAAAAGCAATTCATATGCGGCATTCCAGAATTCCTGTTTACAGAGAAGAAGCCGATAATATTATCGGATTATTGTATGTGAAAGATCTTTTGCCGCTTTTAGCGAGAGGTGAGAAAATAGATATTGAAAAAATCTTAAGAAAACCTTATTTTGTGCCGGAAGCGAAACAGGTGGGAGTTCTTTTAAAAGAATTCAGACAGGGGCGGGAGCATATTGCAGTTGTGGTTGATGAATATGGTGTACCTGTAGGTGTGATAACTATTGAGGATATTGTAGAAGAAATAACAGGTGAGATATTTGATGAATATGATATAAGAAAAAACAGGATTGTTAAAATAAGCGATAAAGTGTGGGAAATAAGCGCTATTGAAGATCTTGATAAAATTAATGATGAATTAAAAATAAATCTTCCTGAAGATACTTATGATTCATTGGGCGGTCTTGTGGTCGGAGAATTAGGAAAACTTCCTGTTGCAGGAGAAGAATTTTATTATAAAGTTGGCGATGAAAAAGAATATAAGATGAAAATAGTAAAGGCAACGCCTAGAAGAGTGTTGACTGTCAGGATACATATATAATGGAACATTGTCATCATCGTCATCATCCAAAAAAAAATACAAATCACCATCATAGTGGAGATCACCAGCATTCGCATAAAGCGCTAGAACGGAGCCGATTAAAAATATGCCTTATTTTGACAGGTTCAATGATGGTAATTGAATTTATCGGAGGATTTTTAACCAACAGTTTATCGCTTCTTAGCGATGCAGCTCATATGCTTACCCATTCATTTGCTCTTGGAATTAGTTTTTTTGCTATGGTATTTGCGGTTAAATCACCTTCTCAAAAAAAATCATTTGGATTTTATCGTATTGAAATATTAGCGGCTTTGTTAAATGGAACTTTTTTGATTGTCGTTGCAGGTTATATATTTTACAAATCTTTTATGAGATTTATTAATCCACAGCCAATAGCGGTGTTACAGATGCTTATGATTGCTGTTATAGGATTTATTGTAAATGTTGCATGTGTTTTTATTTTGCATTCGGTTAAAAAAGATGACATAAATGTCAAGGGCGCTTTTATTCATATGCTTGGAGATACTGCTTCTTCTATAAGTATAATTATCGGCGGTATTATAATATATTTCACAAACTGGTATATACTTGATGCTATACTTGGAATAGTGATAGGAATTGTTATAATGTTATGGGCGGTAGGTCTTTTAAGAGATTCGGTAAATATTCTTTTGGAATCAACACCGAAACATATTGATGTTTGTCATGTTGTCAATGCTGTTGAAAATATTAACGGAGTGAGAAATGTGCACGATATTCATATATGGGAAATTACTTCAAAGATGTATGCTTTGACCGGGCATGTAGAAGTAGATGATATTTATGTGAAAGAAAGTTTAAAGATTTTAAAAGATAT
>CAZPHG010000071.1:4928-5140 GCA_964586585.1 uncultured bacterium
AATTTATATAATTTAAACAGGAGGTATGGAATTTGAAATTAGGAGCAGTAAATGATGTTAGAAAAGATATTTGCGATGAGATAAAATTTATTGCCGATAGTGGTTTTAATTTTATTGATTTAACTCTTGAGCCTACTTTTAGCGATAAAGTAAACATTAAAGAAGTTAAAAAAACAATAAAAGAGACAGGATTGGAAGTTATAGGGCATACA
>CAZPHG010000072.1:0-5120 GCA_964586585.1 uncultured bacterium
AATAATTTCAATTTAGCTAACGAAAAAAAGAAAGAAATAGAAAGGATTTTTTATCCGGGGGCGGACATTCCGCACATATGATATTTAAACGATTTGTAATACTATTTATCATAATGCTGACAGTGCTTATCGGAGGAGTTACGGGATATATGGTAATTCAGGGATGGAGTTTTTTAGATTCGCTCTATATGACTGTCATTACACTCTCAACTGTCGAATATAAAGAAGTTCAACAATTAACTGTAGCCGGAAAATGGTTCACAATAGCGCTGATTGGCGGCGGGATAGGAATAATATCCATAGCAATTGCTATGTTTAGTTCATTGATATTAGAAGGTGATGCGGGAAATTATATTAGGAGGCGGAAGATGGAAAAGAAAATTAATTCTTTAAAAAATCATATTATAATATGCGGTTTAGAAGAACTTGGAGAAGAGGTAGTAAGAAAATTTAATAAAACTGAAAAATTTAGTGGCATAAATCCCTGATGAAAATTTTAATTATTAGATATTCTTCGCTTGGCGATGTTATTCTTTCTACAGTTTTGTCAAGAAATATAAAAACAAATAAATATGATGCAGAAATAGATTTTCTTACAAAAGAGAAATATTCTTCTATATTTTTTAACAGTCCTGATATAAACAAAACTCTATCAAAAATTCCAAGAAAGGCGAAATATGATTATATAATAGACATCCATGATAATATGCGCTCATATTTTGCAAGAAATAGCATCTCAGGTGAAAAAAAAATTACAATTGATAAAGCATCTTACGCAAGAAGAATATATTTGCATACCCGTAAATTTAGTAAAGAATTAAAAAAAACAGTAATAGACAGATACCTTTTTCCGCTTTCAGAGATGAATTTTTCAATTGTATACAAAGAACCGGTAATATATTTAAATGATACGGAAATTGAGAAAATAACAAAATTTTTACCTAAAAGAAAATATATAACCATAGCACCAGGCGCAAAATGGAGAACAAAAGAATGGATTTCAGAACATTATACGGATCTTGTAATAAAAATAATAAGAGAGTTGGAAAGAGATATTGTTATAATCGGCGATGTTTCAGGTAGACGGCTTTCTGAAGAAATTATAAAAGAAACAGGACTTATAAAAAAGCATATAGTAAATTTAACAGGTAAAACAAATTTAAGAGAAGCAGCAGCAGTTATAAAAAAATCAGATGTTCTTGTTTCAACGGATTCTGCGCCGCTTCATATAGGCTGGGCTGTAGGTGTAAAAGTAGTTGCTCTTTTCGGACCTACGGTTAAGGAATTTGGATTTCAGCCGATTTCGCCTTTTGTCTCTATACTTGAAAAAAATATGGAGTGTCGTCCGTGCAGTTTGCACGGTTCAAAAAAATGCAGATACGGCGACAGAGCGTGTATGCAGAGAATAGAGGTGTATGAAGTTTTTAATGAGATTAAGAAATTCTTGTGAAGATTTTAATAATACAGACTGCGTATATAGGCGATTGTGTTTTAACACTGCCTTTAATAAATACAATTAAAAAAAATTTTGATACTAAAATAACCGTAGTAACAACCCCTACTGCAAAAGATATTTTTACCGGATGCCGCTCGGTGGATGAAGTGATAATATATGATAAAAAAGGTGTTCATAAGGGAATTAAATCTTTTTTTCATCTAGTTGGAAAATTAAAAAAAGAGAAATTTGAAATTGCTTTTCTTCCACAGAGGTCTTTTAGAAGCGGTCTAATGACATATCTTGCAGATATTTCCCGAAGAATTGGTTTTAAGAGAGGCGGCAGCAGATTTTTCTTGACTGATAAAATTGATTTTGAGTGGAATATTCATGAAGTTGAGAGACAGATTGGACTTGCTCGTGAAACCGGCTGTAAGGAAATAATAAGAAAATATAATTTGTCTGCGGATAAAACGTTTGCGGAGAAAGAGCAGAAATTATTAAGTAAAGAGAAAAAAAATATCGGTGTCTGCATAGAAAGTAAATGGCAGACAAAACGCTGGCCTGTTGAAAGGTTCAGGGAATTGATAGAAAAGCTTAGCAGTGCAAATCAAATAGTTATTCTTGGAGAGAAAAGAGAAAAATTTAATGGCAAAAATATTTTAAATCGGACAGGAAGAACAACAGTAAAAGAATTAATTGCTCTTATAAGTTTACTTGATGTGTTGGTTTCAAATGATACAGGACTGATACATATTGCAGCGGCGCTCGGTGTTAAAGTTGTTGCTATATTCGGACCTACGATTCCAGAGATGGGGTTTACGCCTTATGGTGTCCGACATACTATTATAGAAGTTCCACTTGACTGCCGCCCATGCAGTTTACACGGCGGCGGCAAGTGTCCGAAGGGTCACTTTAAGTGTATGCAAAATATTCCTGTAGAAAGAGTTATCAGCGAGGTAGAGAAAGTAATATGACTGAAAAATGCAGTAAAAAAAATTTGCATATAATAAATATTCCATGGTATTCGGGACTTGCGGGTTACGGAATAGATATGGGTAAATATATGGAAGATATGAGAGAAAAAGTTGTTTTTGCAGTTGTGGAAGATTCACCGCTTCATACTAAAATAAAAAACAATTTTGAAGTAATTGCCTTGCCCGGACGGAGTGTTTTTAAAACTTTACTGGGATTGTTTAAAATATGGGGGTTATCATATAATATTAAAATGATTTTTGCGCATACAGGCAGTTCATTTTTTATGGGTGTTATAATAGGTCTTTTAAGGGGTATTCCTGTTTACAGAGTCAGGGCGGAGAGCGGCAGAGTTAAAAAAAATATATTTAATATTTTAATGCATAAATTAGCAAAAGGTATTGTTGTTCCGAATGAGTTGATAAAAAATGATTTTTTGAAGTTTGGTGCGCGAGAAGATAAAATATTTTTACTTCCGCCTGTAATTGATACTGATAAATTTTGTTATTCACCGCTCCCAGAGAATATGACTATTGCGCTTTTAGGGCGGCTGGATGAAGTTAAAGGACATAAAGTTTTAATTGAGAGTTTGCCTTTGATAAGAAAAAAAGTTAAAAATATAAAAGTAATATTCATTGGGAGAGAAGAAGGAGTTAAGTGGAGCAAATTGAAAAAGTATGCCGAAAAATTTGATGTTGCAAATATAATTGAATATACAGGTTATATGTCGGATGATAAAATTGTTGAAATAATGAGCAATTCAAGAATTGGGATAATTCCCTCATTGGGTTCGGAGGCAGTTTCAAGAGTTGCATTAGAATGGATGGCTTGCGGCAGACCGGTAGTAGCGAGTAATGTTGGATGTATGAGAGAAGTTATAAAAAATGGAATTAACGGTTTTCTTGTCAATCCTGATGATTCTCATAGCATTGCGGCAAAAATTATAGAAATTTTGACTGATGTAAAACTTAATGCTAAAATGGCAAAAAATGCCAGGAAATATGTAGAAGAATTCCATTCTACTGAAATATTTTCACAGAAAATAAAGGAATTTATAAATGGATAAGTGTACTGCTGTTATTGTAACATTTAATGAAGAAGAAAATATCGTAGATTGTTTAAAAAGTGTTGATTTTGCCGATGAAGTAATAGTAGTGGATTCAAAGTCACAAGATAGGACCGCTGATATTGCTGTTTCAATGAATGTTAAGTTGATAGAAACAGATATAATGTATCCTGAACAGAAAAAAAATATCGGTATTAATGAGGCAAAATATTCCTGGATATTAGTAGTTGATGCCGATGAACGGATTACTTCAAAATTAAAAAAAGAAATAGAAGATGTTCTTAAAAATCCTCAATATAATGGTTTCTGGATATACAGAAAAAATTTTTTCTTAGGAAAAACAATAAAACACTGCGGGTGGGAGAGAGATAAAGTTATAAGATTATTTAAAAAAGATGCAGGAAAATATCCCGATAAAAGAGTGCATGGAAAAATTAATATAAATGGAACGGTAGGGGCTCTTAAAAATAAAATGGAACACCATTCATATAAAAATATTAATGACTATTTTATTAAAGTCAATAGATATACAAAATGGAGCGCTCTTGATTTAGAAGGCAAAAAAATTAGTCAGTGTAAGTTATTTATCAATCCTTTAATGCGGTTTATAAAAATGTATATTTTAAAGAAGGGTTTTTTAGATGGAGTTCAAGGTTTTGCTCTATGTGTTATGGCTGCGTTCAGCGTATTTATTAAATATTTAAGGATTTATTTGAATGAAAGTTAGCGGATTTACTTTTGTAAAGGATGCGGTAAAGTATGATTTCCCTGTGGTGGAGTCCATAAAATCAATGCTTCCGCTATGTGATGAAGTCTATGTGAATGTCGGAGTTTCCGAAGATAATACACTTGAAATAATTGAGTCCATAAAAAGTAATAAAATAAAAATAATTGTAACAGAATGGGATGAAAAATTTAAAGTAAAACAAAGGATACTTGCTCAACAGACAAATATACCACTTTATAAATGCCGGGGCGATTGGTGTTTGTATTTACAGGCAGATGAAGTTCTCAATGAAAATGACTATGACGGTATTATTAAGAGTATGGAAGACAACATGCAATATGAGGAAATAGAAGGCTTGTTATTTAATTACTATCATTTTTTTGGCAGTTATAATACATATGTGCGTTCATATCACTGGTATAAAAAGGAGATAAGAATTATTAGAAATCGTGTTGGAGTAACTTCATGGAAGGACGCACAGGGATTTAGAATTGATGGGAATAAACTTCGCGTGAAGGAATGTCCTGCTTATATTTATCACTATGGCTGGGTAAGGGATCCATATAAAATGGGAAGTAAAAAACAGTATCATAATGCGCTTCATCACGGAGATAAAGAAGAAAAAAACATCGTAGAAGAAAGGTTTTTTTATGAGGATGGTATGGATCCATATATGATAGCAGAATTTAGCAAAACTCATCCTGATGTTATGAAAAAAAGAATTGAAAAATGGAATTATGACTTCAATTTGAAAAAATGCAAGTATAAATTTACTTTGAAAAGTGTAAGATACAGAATTACTGATTTTATTTATTACCACACCGGTATAAAAATCGGCGAGTATAGAAATTATCGCTTGAAATGAATATTCTTCATTTTGATACAGGTAGAACATGGCGCGGTGGACAGAATCAGGT
>CAZPHG010000073.1:0-5057 GCA_964586585.1 uncultured bacterium
AATTTAATAATAAGTAAATCTGTTCAGCCAGGTGATATTGATACTGATTTAAGTACGGAATACATCAAGCAGTTGATACAGAAAGATTATTTATCTGATTCCTCAGTGCTTATAGTATTTGTTAGCCCAAATGCGTATGGTAGAAAACACATAGATTGGGAAATATCTGCGGGTCTCAATATAAAAGTAGGTGGGCGCTCAGGATTAGTAGGTGTTCTATTACCAGAATTTCCGTTGTATAATGGAAAATATAACTTTAATGATTTGCCTCCGAGGTTAGCTGATAATGCGAAATCGGGATATGCCTCTATATATAAATGGGAATATTTTATAGAAAATATAGAAAGAGGAAAAACGGCAATTAATGAAGCTTTTGATAATAGAATTACAAAATCTAGTCTAATAGTTAATTCAAGAATTCAAAAGCAGTATGATACATCATCCTAGTATTGTTTTTACGCAATAGATAGTGAAAAAAATAGTTTGAATTTTATTTTAGGTTTGTCTTCAACGCAAAATGCTGTAAATGAAGTAGGGGGAGAGGTTTTTGAGACCTGTGAGTTGCCGTCCGAGTACCCGCAGGGCATAAACAGGTCGTAGGTTGGAATAAAATAAGAGACGAAGCCTAACCGCATAAAAAAAGCGGGAATAAAAAGAGGGGGAAATATCTGTCTGAATAGGCGGGTTCAGACAGATATTTCGGGGGAGGCTCTTAAAAAGCGAGGTTGCCGAAGATGCGCTATTGAATGTGAAGCGATTATATATTATAATTATATCAAATTGTGAAGCGATAAGGAGAATAGGAAATGCGATATATATGGAGTTTAAAAGAGTGGCCTCGTTTTAAATGGCAGAGCGATAGTATAATTAATGTTTTAAGCAGGGCAAGGCTTGTACAGGGTAAATTCTTAAGCAAAATATCGGCTTTGGGATTAGATTATAATCAAAAATCAAGAGCGGAGATATTGATAGAAGAAGCAATGAAAACTGCAGCTATTGAAGGTATACGGTTTGACAGGGAATCGGTAAGGTCATCAGTAGCCAGAAAGTTAGGATTACCGACTGCAGGGTTGAAACGGCCGGATAGAAATGCAGAAGGATTAATAGACATAATTCTCGATGCGACTGAAAATTATACTAAACCTCTTACTTTAAGCCGCATAAAATCCTGGCAGGCGGCATTGTTTCCGACAGGATATGCCGGGTTAATAAAAATTGAAACTGGAAAATGGCGAAGTAAGGTTCCGATGCAGATAGTGTCCGGGCCGATTACAAAAGAAAAAGTTCATTATGAAGCTCCGCCAGGCGCCAGGGTTCTGCATGAAATGAAACTTTTTTTAAATTGGTGGAACAGTGAAAAAAAATCGCTGGATGGATTATTGCGTGCTGGAATTGCTCATATTTATTTTGTATCCATACATCCATTTGAAGACGGCAATGGAAGAATAGCCCGCGCACTTACGGATATGGCATTAGCTCAGGATGAAAACCTTGCTCAAAGGTATTACTCTCTTTCCAGCAGAATAATGGCTGAAAGAAAAGCGTATTATGATATACTTGAGCAAAGCCAAAAAGGTTCTCTTGATATAACAATCTGGCTTGAATGGTTCCTTAATTGTTTTATAAATGCGATAGAAGATTCAGAATCTTCTATAGTTAATATTATGCAGAAATCACTTTTTTGGCAAAAACACGCCCAGACAATATTTAATAAAAATCAGCAGAAAGTAATAAACCGCCTGTTGGACGCAAGCGTTGGCGGTTTCGAAGGGGGATTAAGTACGAGGAAGTATGTGGGGATGACAAAAGTAAGCAGGGCAACGGCATACCGGGATATTGCTGATTTACTTCAAAAAAAGGTATTGAAGCCTAATAAAGCAAAGGGCAGAAGCGTATCGTATGATCTGATTTTTCTTCCTGTTGAATAGCAAAAAGGGGGGGGAGTTTGAAAATTTGGAAGGTCTGCGAGCCGCCGCCCGAGCAGACCGTGGATATCTGGAAAATTAGGAACGGAAACTGTGCATAAAAAAACGGTTCACTTTTAACTTTTAACTGACAAACAAATCGAATAGTTGACAATGTAATAGATATATGTAATGCTTCAAGTAGTGATAATAAAGTAAAAGAGATTTTATTCAAGGAATAATGAATTACATTGAAGGATTAAAGAAATCCACTCTCCCTTTGAAACAATTCAAGATAATATCTTAATTAAGAATTAGCCTAATCCATTGAAACATCTTTTCTATGTTTGCTGTTTTTATTGATGGTCAATAAAACGGTATGTCTGAAAATTAAGGACATTATTACATGAAGGAAGGTTTGCTTATTGTTATGGGGAAAGAACACTTTAAGTAAAAAAATAATTATGGAGGTAGTTAAATGGAAACTACAAAATTGTATGTTGGTAATCTCAGTTATTCTGTAACTGATAGTAACTTGTCTGAAATGTTTTCAGAACATGGAACTGTAAAGTCTGCAAAAGTGATCATGGACAGGGAGACTGGACGCTCAAAGGGTTTTGCATTTGTTGAAATGTCAGATCAGTCTGAATGTCAAAAAGCTATAGACGCTTTAAATGGAAAAGATCTTGAAGGTCGTGCTTTAAAAGTCAATGAGGCCAAGCCCAAACCGGAAGGAAGAGATAGAAACAGAGGCGGTGGGGGATATAGAAGCAGTTATTAAATATCAACTGATGATATAAATCATCACAAAAAACGAGAATGGGAAGTCTGCATAGCTTAATAAACTATGCAGACCAAACATTCTTATAAAAAAATATTTTAATAAAAGGAAATTGTGCACTTAAATCAATTCGATCTTGAACCCCGTCTTTTAGAAGGAATTAATAAGGCAGGTTATACCGAAGCAACTCCAATTCAAAAACAGATTATCCCGTTGGCGCTGGCAGGCCACGATATTATTGGAACAGCCCAGACCGGCACCGGTAAAACAGCTGCTTTTGTATTACCAATCCTACATAAATTACTAATAGATCATAAGAAATGTGTAACAGTCTTGATCGTTACACCAACCCGGGAATTAGCGGAGCAGATCAATGAGAACATTGATACACTTAAGTATAAAACAGGTTTGCGTAATACGACCGTTTATGGCGGTGTCGGCGCGGCTTTGCAGATCAGAGCTTTGCGGCGAGGAGTAGATGTAATTGTAGCCTGTCCGGGAAGATTATTAGATCTGATCAATCAGGGTTATGTTAAATTAGGAAAATTAAATGTACTGGTTCTTGATGAGGCAGATAGGATGTTTGATATGGGCTTTCTTCCGGATATTAGACGCATACTCACTCATATCCCGAAAAAAAGGCAGACCATGTTGTTCTCGGCTACTTTTCCTAGGGAAATAGAGACACTTGCAAAAAAGGCGCTCCATAATCCAAAAAGGATTGCCATAGGTATTAGCCGCCCGGCGCATACTGTCTCGCATGCATTATTTCCTGTACCACAGCATTTGAAAGGTGAATTATTATTGAAAGTACTTGAACATACTGACACTAATTCTGTCCTTATTTTCACAAGAACCAAATACCGGGCTAAAAGTCTGGCGAAAAAAATAGAAAAGAATAATTATACAGTGACCAGCCTTCACGGGAACCGAACACAGTCACAGAGGCAGGCTGCCCTTAAAGGATTTAAGGATGGTACATATCACGTAATGGTAGCAACAGATATTGCTGCACGGGGACTTGATATTGAGAATATATCCCATGTCATCAATTTTGATATACCAAGCACTGCTGATGATTATATCCACAGGATAGGTCGAACAGGTCGTGCTGAACGTACAGGTGATGCCTTCACATTTATTACGGCTGCAGATGAGCATCTGATTCAGAGAATAGAAAAGATAATGAAGAATAAGATAGAAAGAAGAAAATTGGATGATTTTAACTATTCGCAATCAAAACAGAAACATATTCCATCTAAACCAAGAACAAATAGCAGCACACCCAAATCAATTCAAAGATTTAAATCTAATAATAAAAGGAGCAAACAATGGGCGACAAAGGCGGCAAGAAAGATAAGAACAAGCACAAAAAACAGATGACTAAAAAAAATGAACAAAAGGACAAAAAGAAAGAGGATAAGCAACAGAAAGGCAAACCGGAATAGGTTAATAATAAAAAACTTCTTAAAGGATTTTCTCGCTTATAGAGTGCAGAAATGGGTATGGGTCGGATAAAAAATGAAACCTGTAGAAAGAAAATGAATATATTCGGGAAGTATTGCTCGAGCGGGGATGGATATTATAGATGCCGATAGTGTGTAAGATACACTATCATAAAAAAAGCGGGAATAAAAAGAGGGGGAAATGTCTGTCTGAATACTTGAATTATTCTCATTATAATCTTATAATTGGAATAAGAAATCCCAGAATTAAACTAAAAAAGAAATTATTACACGCATAAAAATGGAGACGGTTCTGATTCTTTAAGTAGAGAAAGGATTAAATTATGGCAGTAAATATAGGAATTATTGGGTTGGGAACGGTTGGTGGCGGCGCTTATGAGATTTTGTCCCGCAGGCGAAACTTTATCTCTGACAGAGTAGGAAGTGATGTCATAGTGAAAAAAGTATGCGACAAAAACGAGAGTCTTCGGGAGTCGCTTAATATTTCAAAAGATATATGGACAACCGACTACAGAGATATTATTGACGATGAAGATATATCGCTGGTGGTAGAACTTACAGGTAATTTAGAGCTTGCTTATGAAATTATAAAAGAATCATTTAAAAAATCAAAAAATGTAGTTACAGCAAACAAAGCGCTTCTTGCATCAAGATGGAATGACATATTTGAAATGGCTCAGAAATATCATTGTCTTATATACTTTGAAGCAAGTGTTGCAAGCGGAATACCTGTAATTCAGGGTATTAATGAAGGGCTTGCGGCAAATGAGATAAATAAAATAGTAGGAATTTTGAACGGAACAAGCAATTATATACTCACTAAGATGAGTATTGAATCAGTTTCATTTGAAGATGCGCTTGCAGGCGCCATTAAATCCGGATTTGCGGAATCGGATTATTCTTATG
>CAZPHG010000074.1:0-4986 GCA_964586585.1 uncultured bacterium
GGGGTAGGCAAGGAAAATACCAGCGGTTTAAAGCACGGTGTAGTAGTTAATATAAAAAACACCAGCATAGCAATCAGAATTGCTATTGAAAAAGCAGAAAAAGCTGCAGAAGTTAAGGTTAAAGATGTTGTAGTTAATGTAAACGGTCATCATATATCTGGAAAGATAGAGCAGGGCGCTGCTAAAATACCACGCTCTGACAGAGAAATTACCGATGAGGATGTTGCAAGAGTTATAAATTCAGCGAGAGCGGTTCCTCTTTCTTCCGATAAGCAGATAATTCACGCAATACCGCTTGATTTTAAGGTAGATAATCAGAGTGGTGTTGAGAATCCTGTCGGGATGGAAGGAAATCATCTTGAAGTAGAAGTATTGCTTATAATAGGAGAAATTTCTCCAATGAATAATCTTGATAAATGTATTTCAAGAGCCGGTTTTGGAATAAAAAATACTATAAGCACAATACTTGCGCCGGCGGAAGTTGTTGTGGCAAAAGAAGAAAAAGAATTGGGATGCGTTTTGGTTGATATAGGAGCGCAAACGATAAATATTTCTCTCTTTATTGACGGTAAAGTGAGTTATATAAGTGAAATAGATATAGGTTCGGATTATATAACTTATGATCTTGCTCACGGACTTAGGACATCTTTCAGCGAAGCAAAAAGAATAAAAGAGAATTTCGGATGTGCCGTTAAAGAGAAATCTCTTGATACGGAAATAGATTATGTCGGAGTGGACGGGCAATCTAAAAATCATACAACGTTGGAGAATATAAATAAAATGATAGGCCCCAGGGTTGATAATATAATAGATTTCATTTACAAGAAGATAGCAAAAAGCGTGCAGGAAGAAATGATACCCGGCGGAATTATTCTTTCCGGCGGCGGCGCGCAGCTTAAAGGATTTGCAAACGCTATTTCAAATAAAATCGGAGATTTTCCTGTGAGATTAGGAACTCCAAGAGGTATAACGGGAAAAGTTTGCGATGTGAATGAACCAGGATATGCAACAGCGGTAGGACTTATTGAGTATATAATAAGAGCGGATAAAACGTTAGGATTTGGAGGTGTTTCATCTTCCGGGCACTCTGGTTTCTGGGAACGATTTAAAGCCTGGCTGGATGATATGTTTTAAGGAGAATTGAAAAATGTTTGGAATAGGAATGCCTGAATTAATTATTATTTTGTTGGTTGCCATACTTATTTTTGGAGCGTCAAAAATACCTGAAATAGCAAAAGCGCTGGGAAAAAGTATTGGCTCTTTTAAAAAAGGTATAAAAGAAACAGAAGAAGAACTTAAGAAAATAGAGGAAGAAACAGAAGATAAAGCCGGGTAATGGCTGAGGAACAACTTACTTTAGTTGAACATTTAACAGAATTTCGAAAAAGACTTATTATTTGTATAGTAAGTGCATTTTTCGGGAGTATAATTTCTTATCTTATGATCAAAAGAATTATGGATTTGTTAATTATTCCTGTCGGAAATCTTGTCTTTATCGCTCCTCATGAAGCATTTATTACTTATATAAAATTGTCTATTTTTGCCGGTATTTTTTTAGCCCTGCCGGTAATTTTGTATCAAATATGGCGTTTTGTAGCTTCCGGCTTAAAAAAAAATGAAAAAAAATATATTTTAATATATGCTCCTTTTTCATTTATTTTTTTTCTTATAGGGTCAGCATTTGCTTATTTTTTGATTCTTCCGTTAGGGATAAGATTTCTTTTATCATTTGCGACTGATACTTTGAGTCCAATGATTTCTCTTGCAGCTTATATTAATTTTGCCGGTATGATGATATTGACATTCGGTGTAGTTTTTCAATTACCGCTCATAATTATGTTTCTTACAAAGATAAATATTGTTTCAACAAAATTTTTGAAAGAGAAAAGAAAAATTGCGCTTATTTTAATTTTTATAGTTGCTGCTCTTTTAACGCCGCCGGATGTAATTACTCAGATATTGATGGCAGCACCTTTAATTATACTTTATGAAATAAGTATTTTACTTTCTAAGTTTGTTTCTTTGCCGGAATAGATATTAAAAAAAACAGTACAAAAGCATTTTTTTAAAAACGGGTTTCAACTGCTGAAAATAGCTAAATCCAAACATCGGTTTACTCCTGTGCTTATGACGCGATGACTTTAGAACAGGGAGTATAGACCTGCAATGCCTGGGAATAAAGCAATATTAATACTAAAAGAAGAAAGAGACAGGCAGTTTTAGGGGAGCATAGTTGCCGCTTTTTTGGAAATATTAAAAAAATAATACCATTTGTCGCAAATATAATTTTTCTGAAAATTTGACATTAATGATAAAAATGTGTTATTATCAAAAATTAAGAGTTTGGTGGGTCAGAAGTATCTTGGAGATAAAATATTATGAATAATGAAGAAAAAAATATTAGCAAAGCTGAAAATGAACAAAATCTCGACAATGAAAATAAGGTAAAACCTGATATAGAAGAAATCGCAAAATCTTTAAACGAAGAGAAGTCAGGTTCGGCAGATGCTCACGATGAACTGAAAAATGAAAAACAAGGATTTGTTTTAGACGGCGAAGAATCGTCATATAAATCGGAAAGTATGGAAAAAGGATCTTCCAATAAAATAGATGTGCCAGAATTAGAAAAATCCGACAATTTATCAGTAGAGATTCCTGTTGAAAATTCACTTTTTTCGGAAGATGAAGAGAGTACTATAGATGAAAATAAGCCGGAAGCGGAAATATTTGAAAAAATAATAGATGATAATATGCAGTTTACGAAAGATGAAACAAATTTGCTGGAAAAAAATGATTTAGATATTCCGGCAATATCTAATATTTTAAACGAAAATGAATCGAAGCAAGAAGAAGAACTAAGTTCGATTGAAGATGTGCCGACACCGGAAATTTCAGAATTGGAAACAGATAAAACCGATAGCGAGAGCATTGAAACTCCGCCGGAAGAATCTGCTGAAAATTTGCCAAAAACACCAGTCTCTGTATCAAAAGAAAAAAAGAAATCAAAAGCGCCTGTTTTAATTCTTGCCGTGGTAATTGTTATCGCTGCCGGTTCTTACTTTATGTTTTTAAGGAAAGAAAAAGAAGTTGCAACAGTTAAAATTGCTTCCGTCCAGATACAAGAGCAAATTCAAAAACCTGTCAAACCGTTGAGTCCTTTTGTTTATTTAACTGCGCAAAATGTACAAAAAAATATTAGTGAAGGAATAACTACTTTTGTTTATGATACATCATCAGGGATAGAGTCGGTTAGAAATTTTTACAAAGAAAAATTATCATATTTAAATTATTCTTTAAAAATAGATGATTTTAAAGCCGACGGTAATTATTCGCATATGGTGTTCGCAAAAGGCGACAAGAATGTTTCTGTTGTTTTGCGCGGTATGAATGATAGAGTAATAGTAGTAGTTAGTTATGTAGAATAGTTTGTTTTTCATATTCATTGCCGATTTACATCTTAAAGTATCAGACTTAAAATTACCTTACCGCAATTTTAATAAATTTTTAAATTCTATAGAAAAAAGTTGCGATAATCTTTATATTTTAGGTGATTTTTTTACCTATTGGTACGAACATTCTGGAGTTGATTTTTATTCTTCCAATCCTGTTTTAAAATTGCTGAAGGCGTTTAAAAACAAAGGAAAAAAAATTTATTTTATTTATGGAAACAGAGATTTCGCTGTTGGTAAATATTTTATGAAATATTCAGGAGTGGATTTTATAGGAGAAAAATTAACTATTTCTTCGGGAGGAAAAAAAATTTTGCTGACTCATGGTGATGAGTTTATGAAAAATGATATAAGATACCGAATATGGAGAAAATTTATAAGGTCATCTATATCTCTTTTTGTATTTAAACGGCTGCCGGTAGGGTATGCTATATATATTGCTGATAAATTGAGTAATATAAGCAAAAGCAAATATAAAGAAGAAGTTATTGCTAATATAATAATGGAAGGCGCTCGTTCACGCTTTAGCAACCATCTCAATGTTATTGTTATGGGACATGCTCATTTTAAATTGCATAGAGAATGGGTAGGTAAAAAGGGAAAAAAAGAACTTTTTATAATACCGAATTTTAAATTTCCTGGTGAATTTCTTACATTACAAGATGGAAAATTTAAGTATAAGAAGTTTGGGTAAAAATTTCTATCCCGTGCTTCCGAATCCGCCGCTATTTCTGCGGGAGTCAGGTAATTGTTTGCTTTCTTTCCATTCTATTATTTCAACTTTTTGAAGCACAATCTGGGCAATTCGCATCCCGTGGTTTATTTCAATAGATTCTTTAGATGAATTAAAAAGTATTACAGATATTTCACCGCGGTAGCCGGCATCTATAGTTCCGGGTGAATTTAATACAAAGAGCCCCGAATTTATAGCAAGTCCGCTTCTCGAACGCACTTGCAGTTCATAACCTATCGGGATTGCAACTTTAATTCCTGATGGAATAAGTTTTCTTTCACCTGCTTCGATAATGATAGTATCTGCCGCATTAACAATATCCATTCCGCTATCGCCGGGATGGCTGTATTCCGGAAAATGTATATTTCTTATTTTTTTTATTTTAATTTTCATTTAAAAGCATAATACATTAAAAAACAATAAATATCAAATTTTGAGGCATTTGAGTTGTAAACATATTAATTGAATATTTTACTAAATTTTATACTTTAGCGGATCATCCCGTTTATTTAAAAACTAATTTATTTTATTTTCTCCTTAAATTACCGTATCTTTACTGAAAAATCTCCTCAAAGATATACTTTACCCTCATTTTCACTGTTTTTGTATATCTTTTTTTCTAAGCTGCAGCTGGTATTTTTACCAGCGACCTTAAATACTCTTTTTTATCCTGCCTTATCCTTCCCAGAGCTGTAATGCTCCCCAAAAGTCAAGACACTTTTAAGCGGCAGAAAGTGTAGCATTCTCCAGTTTTCTTTCCTTTCTTCCGGTATGTGGCTTCTATATCGTCTGGCGACTGAATCA